>DASQDN010000001.1:0-2106 GCA_035634155.1 Bryobacteraceae bacterium
GACCGGGCCCGGCCCTCAGTTCATCGACCAAACCGCCGCTGCAGGGCTGGCCCTCGAAACGGCTCAAATGTCAGGATGGTCAAACGCGATCGTCGACCTCGATGCCGATGGTTGGAAGGACCTTTTCGTCGCCCGGTCAAACGTTATCGACAACATCGGCGTCTTTTCCGCGCGTAAGTACCACGAGCCGAACTCGATCTTTCGCAATCTCGGCGCCGGGCGGTTCGAGAACGTCAGCGCCGCCGCAGGACCGGCATTCCACAAGCCCGAAGCCCATCGCGGAGCCGCCTTCGGTGACCTCGACAACGACGGCCGCATCGATCTCGTCGTATCCGTCCTCAACGGCCGCGCGAGAGTATTCCGCAACACGACCACACCCGGGAACCACTGGCTGATGCTCAACCTGCGGGGCACGAAAAGCAATCGTCAGGGTGTCGGCGCCTCGATTCGGCTCACCACGCCAGACGGCAAGACGCAGTACAACCACGCGACAACAAGCACCGGCTACGCATCTTCCAGCGACCCGCGCGTCTACTTCGGCCTCGGGGCGGCAACCTCGGCCAAAACGATCGAAGTAAGATGGCCGAGCGGCACGCGTCAGGTCCTTCGTGACGTAGCCTCCAACCAGATCCTCGCGACCACTGAGCCATGATGAAGCGCGCCGCCCTCACATCGCTTTTTGTGGCACTGCTAGCCACCGCGCAATCGTCCTTTGAAGACATCTCCCGCCGAGCCGCCGAAGCTCTCGACGCGCGTCCAGCCGAAGCCGCCAAACTCTTCACCCAAGCTCTGCGTCTGAAGCCGGATTGGGCCGAGGGCTGGCTCTATCTCGGCGCCAGCTTAGCCCAAACGCAGCGCTATGCCGAGGCCGCCGAAGCCTTCAAGAAAGGCATCTCGCTCGCTCCTGATAATGGAACCGCGTGGGCATTCCTCAGCCTCTGCGCGTACGAACTCAATCAGCCGGCCGAAGCCCTGCAGCACATCGAGACAGCCGACACCCTCGGCATCGCGCCGAATCCCGCGTTCGAGTCAGAGGTGCGTGTCCGAGCCGCCAAGCTCTACCTCCGCAACGGAGCCTACGACGAAGCCCTGCAGCAGCTCCAGAAGATTGCGCCACGAGCCACGCCTTCCCCTGACGTCCTGGCGACAGCGGGACTCGCTGCCATGCGCATGAACACTCCATGGGACAAGCTCACCACCGCCGACCAGAACTTCGTCCGAGCCGCCGGACGCGCAGCGTGGGAATACGCCGCACAGCACCCCGAGCAGGCCCGCAGAGCATTCGAAGAACTCATCGCGGCCCACGGCGCACGTCCCGGTGTCCGCTATATGTACGGCATCTACCTCGCCGAATCTGACCCTCTTGCCGCTCTCAACGAGTTCACCGCCGAGGCGAAGCTCGCTCCAACTAACGGGTTCGCCCATGCGCAGATCGCTTTCCTGCAGCTCAAGCGAGGCATGCCCCACCAAGCGCTGGAACCTGCGCGCACAGCGGTCAAACTGCTCCCCGCGGAAGCCTTGCCTCGCACAGTTCTCGGGAGAACTCTTCTTGCGTTGGATAAGCCGGCTGCTGCGATCATCGAACTCGAGGCGGCGGCGAAACTGGCGCCCACCAGGCCAGAGATCCCGTTCTTCCTCCAGCAGGCTTACAAACGTGCCGGACGCACCGCAGATGCCGCCAAAGCGCGAGCCCACTTCTATAAGCTCAAGTCGCAACAGGACCCGTTAAGCCTCCCGGCAGGAGCGACGCAATGATCCGCGCCTGCCTGGTTTGCATGACGATGATCCTGTCGGCGCGCGCGCAAACCACCGTGCCCGAACTCTTCAAAGCCGCTGTCGAAGCCCAACAGCGCGGCGAACTCGACCGTGCCGTTGACGCGTACCGTAAGCTCCTCTCGCTTGAGCCGCGCCTCGTCGATGCACGCGGAAACCTCGGCGCGGCATTAGCCAAGCTCGGCCGTCTCGAGGAAGCCATCGCTGAATACAACACCGCCCTCAAGCAGGAGCCCGCCAACAAGCCGGTACGCATGAATCTCGCATTGGCTCACTACAAGCGCCGCGACTTCACGCAAGCAGTGGAGCACTTCACCGTCCTTCACAAAACCG
>DASQDN010000002.1:0-6631 GCA_035634155.1 Bryobacteraceae bacterium
GAGCACAGTAGTTTCTCACAGGTTTTCCACGGTCTGTGGAAAACGAAAGACACACTTTCGCCTTCCTCCCTTAGCGCGGGTAAACCTTGGAGGTCAGGCGGTGGTTACACCGGGTAATTTCAACTTCGGAAAGGCCGTGCGGAAACTCAGTCTAACACACAAGAGCGGGTGCAAAGACTAGTACTTTTTCACTTTATATTTGCTTTGTTTTCAACCATTTGTAACAAACGCAAACAATAGCCGGGGATTGTGGTTTAGGCGCCCGGATTGCACTGTAATTGACAATCACAAGCGTGTCGGGTGAGAATGATGATGTCTACGGGCGGGAGTAACTCAGCTGGTAGAGTGCAACCTTGCCAAGGTTGATGTCGCCGGTTCGAACCCGGTCTCCCGCTCCAAAACACCCCTCACCTGACCTTCTGAGCCCCCGTCAAGACAGCTTGGACTTGACACGTTCACTCAGAATCTTCCCGTCCACGCGTTTGCCTGCCAATTTGGCTAGGGCGGCCTTCATGACCTTTCCCATATCCTTGGCTGACGAAGCGCCGGTATCCGCGATGGCGCCGGTAATCGCGGCTTCGAACTCTTCCTCGCCGGGAGCGGCAGGCAGATAGGTCTCGATCATCGCGAGTTCCGCCTCTTCCTTGGCCGCCAGCTCTTCGCGACCGCCCTTGCGGAACATGTCGGCGGACTCGCGCCGCTGCTTAATCATCATGTTGAGGATCTGCATCTCGGCAGCTTCGTCGAGCGGCTTCATGCTATCCACTTCATGCTTCTTCAGCACCGTTTTCATCATCCGCAGGGTGCCCAGACGGGCTTCATCCTTGGCCTTCATTGCCGTCACCATCTCACCCTGCAACCGTTCGAGTAGAGCCATATCGTTTGTTATTCTAATGGATTACCGCTCGAACTCCCATGCATATCAAGAAACAACGTCTGCTCACACCGGGTCCGACTCCACTCCTTCCCAAGGCGCTCCACGCCATGATGGAGTCCGATGTTCACCACCGCACCGAAGCTTTCCGCAAGATCTACGCGGCCGTGCTTGCCGACCTGAAAGAGGTCTTCAACACAAAGGGAGATGTCCTCTCGCTGGTTGCCTCGGGTACCGGCGCCATGGAGGCAGCGGCATCGAACTTCTTTTCGCGTGGGGACAAGGTAATCGTCTGCTCGGCTGGTAAGTTTGGGGAGCGCTGGGCTGAGATCGCGAAGGCTTACGGCCTGGACGCCACTGTCATCACCAAAGAATATGGCGACGTGGTCACCGCGGCCGAGGTCGCAGAAACGCTGAAAAAGGATCCTTCCTACAAAGGCGTCTTCGTGCAAGCGTCGGAAACGTCAACCGGCGCGTCGCACGATGTGCAGGGTATGGCAGCGGCCATCAAGGGCACGGACGCGATCTTTGTAGTCGACGCGATTACCGGCCTGGGAACACAGCCGCTGGATATCGATGGTTGGGGACTGGACGTGGTGATCGGCGGCTCTCAGAAGTCGTTTATGATCCCGCCCGGCCTCGCGTTCATGTCGGTCAGCCAGAAAGCTTGGGATCGCGCTGAGACGTCGGATCTGCCCAAGTACTACTTCAATCTGAAGAAGGAGCGCAAGAGCGCGCAGAAGGGCGACCCGACCTGGACGCCGAACACCTCGCACATCATCGCTCTTGGCGAAGCGCTCAAGTACATCAAAGAACTCGGCATGGACAAGCTGGTGGAGAACGCGCAACTGCTGTCGCGCGCCACTCGCGATGCCGCCGTAGCGCTGGGCCTGCAGTTGTTTGCTCCCGCTTCACCGAGTGCTTCCGTGACTGCCCTTCGTGCACCCAAAGGCATGGACTCCAGCGTCATTGTGAAGGAGTACCGCAACCGCTTCGGTTCGATCATTGCGAACGGCCAGGGAACGATGCAGGGTCAGATTTTCCGTATTGCGCACCTGGGCTACTTCGACTTCTCGGACCTGTTCGCGATTATTGCTCAGCTCGAGATCATCCTGGCTGCGAACGGGGTGCCTGTGGAATACGGCAAGGGTGTTGCGGCCGTGCAGAGGGTGTACGCGCAGGTAGCCGGCATTAGGGAGACGAAGGTACCCGCGGCTGTCTAGCCGCCTATTGGAACGCATGAAGATACTTGTTGCTGAACCTCTCGCTGCTGCCGGCATCGAATTACTAAAGGCGCAAGCCGGCTGGGACGTGGTTGTTTCCAATCCGAAAGAGTACGCACAGCATCTGCCGACCACCGATGCTCTGATCGTCCGTAGCGCCGTGAAAGTGACCCCGGAGGTGCTTGCAAAAGCGCCGAAGCTCCGCGTGATCGGTCGTGCCGGCGTGGGCGTGGACAATGTCGATCTTCCGGCCGCCACGGCTGCAGGTGTGCTCGTTATGAACACACCGGGCGGCAACGCGGTTTCCGTTGCTGAACATACTATCGCGCTGATGCTCGGGATGGCGCGCTCCATTCCACAGGCAAGTGTTTCGACCAAAGCCGGCAAGTGGGAAAAGAAGAAGTTCATGGGCAGCGAGCTTCGAGGCAAGACGCTGGGCGTCATCGGTCTCGGCAGCATCGGTCGTGAAGTGGTGAAGCGCGCGGCGCCGTTCGAGATGCGCATCATTGCGACGGATCCGTATGTCAGCTCGGCGACCGCTGCGGATCTTCATGTGGAACTCGTCGACATGAAGACGCTGTTTGCGCAGAGCGACTACATCTCGCTGCACATGGCGCTCACACCGGAAACAACGCAGATGATCTCGACCGGCGCGTTGAACAGCATGAAAGACGGTGTCCGCATCGTGAACTGCGCGCGCGGTGAGCTGATCGACACTGCCGCGTTGCAGGTTGCGATGGCGTCGGGGAAAGTGGCCGGCGCCGGACTCGATGTCTTCAATCAGGAGCCGCCGGCGCCAGATGAACCCCTCCTGCAGCAGGAGAACTTGATTGCGACGCCGCATATCGGCGGATCCACTGAGGAAGCGCAGGAGATTGTGGGGGTTCGCATCGTCGAACAGATCGTAGAGTACCTGCAACACGGTGTCGCGCTCAATGCGGTCAACATGCCTGCGCTGTCGCCGGATCAGTATCGCGATGTGGCGCCCTATGTCACCTTGGCCGAGCGCTTGGGGAATTTCGCTGCCCACGTTTCCACTGGCAATCCCAAGGCCGTGCGGCTGATCTATAAGGGCCGTATCGCCGAGCAGAACACCAACCTGATGCGCAACGCGGGCGTCGCCGGTGTGTTGAATCGATCCTTGTCACGCAAGGCGAATCTGGTGAACTCCCTGCAACTCGCTTCCGATCGCGGCTGGGCAGTGGAAGAGCGGCATGAAAAGCGTGAGACGCACATCGACAGCATTCGCCTGGAGCTGGAATCCGATTCGGGCTGCACGGCAGTGGAAGGCGCGGTGATTGTGGGTAAGCCTCGGCTGGTTGCCATTGATGATATCTACATCGAAGCGCCGCTTTCGGGTCACCTTACGTTCCTGAAGAATGACGATGTGCCCGGCGTGATTGGGCACGTAGGCGCGGTGCTTGGCCAGGGTCATATCAACATCGCCAGCTTTTCGCTTGGACGTGAGGAACAGCCCGTCGCTCCGGACCATCCGCTGGAAGCTGTTTCGGTGGTCGAGACGGATCAGGCCGTGCCCGACACGGTGCTGGTCGAGATCCTGAAGAACCAGGCCATCCGCATGGCGCGGCCAGTCGAGTTCATCTCGTAATCACGCAATTGCCGACGTGGTCCGTGCGGCAACGCCAGCCCGCGGGAATCCAGGTAGTCGACCCATAGTCGGAAATGAGAGCCGGTCCCACGACCGGCTTTCGTTTTGCGCCGCATTTGAGCTGAATGTTATCGACCGGGGCGACGGCGCGCACGCGAATCGCGACCACTTCCGTCGGCCGCCGCTGATCCGAGTAGCCGTACATGCGGCGATGAGCATCATGGAATGATCCGGCCTCCGGTACCGTCAACTCGTAGCTCTGGCCCTCGTACCGCATATCGACGTAGCGCTCCAGCCGGCAGCCAGGCATGTCCTTCCGCGCGGTCTTCTCCAAGGCCTGGAAGTCCCACTTTCGGCCGATCGCTCCGGCGGTGTAGTCGCGTACACGATCGGCGAGCAGCATTCCCAACGCGGAGAGCACTCCTGAATTCTCCGGCACGATGACCGTCGTGATGCCGAGGTCTTCCGCGATTTCGCAGGCGTGCAGGCCCCCGCATCCGCCGAACGCGACCAGAGCGAACTCTCGCGGATCGTATCCACGCTCCACCGAGACGGAGCGAATCGCCCCTTCCATGCTGGCGTTTGCGACACGCAGAATGCCTTCGGCGGCGGCCTTGCGCGACAATTTCAGTCTACGGGCAATCGTGTCGACGGCGGCAGCGGCGCGATCGGCGTACAGGGGCATCGCGCCGCCGAGGAAGTGCTTCGGGTCGATGCGACCCAGAACTACGTGCGCGTCTGTCACCGTAGGCAAATCGCCGTCGCCATAGCAGGCCGGGCCAGGCCTGGCTCCTGCGCTTTGCGGGCCCACTCGCAGCAACCCTCCCTCATCGACGCGGGCGATGGATCCGCCACCGGCTCCGACCGTTTGTATGTCGAGCATCGGAACCCGCACGGGGATTCCGTCGATGTACGCCTCCGCTGTGTGACGCGGCGTGCCCTCGGATAAGCTCACGTCGGTCGACGTGCCTCCCATATCGAAGCCGAGCACTTTGGTAAATCCGGATAGCCGGGCGGTTTGTACAGCTCCGATCACGCCGCCCGCTGGGCCAGAGAGGAGGGTTCGCACGGCGTGAGTGCGAGCCTCACGCGCGCGAATCACGCCTCCATTCGATTGCATGATCCAAAGCTTCGGCACGCTTTCCAGTCGCGAAATGTATCGATCCATCAATGGACCGACGTATGCATTGAGATAGGTTGTTGTGGTGCGTTCGTATTCCCGGAACTCCGGGCAGATCTCATGGGAAGCGCACACATACGGCGCCAAGCCCTCGAGTGCCATGCGGACGACGCGCTCGTTCTCCGGGTTGGCATAGGAGTGAAGCAGGGAGATCGCGATTGACTCCACATTGTGGCGCTGCAGGCGGCGCGCCAACTGGTCGAGGCGTTCAGGCGACTTTGCAACCGAGCCGTCGAAGTAGGTGCGTTCCTGAACTCCAAAACACAACTCTGGATCGGCGAGCAGCTTCTTCGGAGCCGGGTTCAATTCGTAAAGCTCCGATCGATTCTGGCGGCCGATCTGGATGACGTCTTCAAACCCTGCCGTCGTGACGAGCGCAGCTCGAGCGCCCTTTCGTTCCAGCAAGGCGTTCGTGGCGACAGTGGAGCCGTGCACAACTTCGTCCCGCTTGTTCGCGCCGATGCGATGGAGGCCATCGAGGATAACGCGCGCGGGATCACCCGCGTCCGACCGCAGCTTGAATGTTTCGACACGTCCGTCTTTGTGAGCTATGACGAAGTCGGTGAAGGTTCCACCGGTGTCAATGCCGATGCGCATCGCTAGGACCGGGGCACAGGAGGCAGCGGGATCGAACGCTGGCGGAACACCTCCAGCAGACGGTGACGAATAATCGACTGTACGGGACCACGCTCGTTGTGCGACGGCACGTGCACCACGAGCTTCATCTGGAGGTGCGTGGGTGTCACTCCGGGGTCGAAGGTTACAAACGGGCTGGGGTCGGTGAGAACGCCGGCCGTTTCGGATGCCACATCCAGGGCGATCTCGGCGATAAGGTTGTGATCGGCCTCGTGAGCGGCCAGGATGGGAATGTCCACGCTGAGCTTGCGCTCCGGCATGCTGAAGTTGGTCAGAATACTTGATGTGATCTTTGTATTTGGGATCACCGTGATGTTGCTCCCGGCTGAGAGAATGCGAGTGGTGCGCCAGCCAATGTCTTTCACCACGCCCTCTTCGCCGGTGGAGAGCTTGATGAAGTCGCCCACGACGATGGGCTCCTCGATCAGAATGTGGACTCCCGCGAAGAAGTTCGCCAACGTGTCCTGTAGTGCAAGCGCAACGGCTAAACCGCCGACGCCTAGTGCAGTGAGGATCGGCGTGATCTCAAGCTCAAAGGTATGCTTCAGAACCAGCAATGCGCCGACGCTGAAAACCACGACATTGGTCAGCGTGCGCGAAAGACCCGCAACAGCGAAACTCATGCTGTAGCGGCGGCCATGAGCCGCAATCGTGTTTGCCAGAACTGCCGCGGTCACCAGGCTGACGCTGATAATGGTAAAGGCGCCGATTCCCTTATCCGCATAGGACACCAAAGCCGGCGAGGGATTCGCATTCCGAATCGCAATCGCAAGCGCGGCGGCAATGCACCACAGCACCGAAGGAAAGCGAATGGCATTCAAGAAGACATAGGCGAACGATTCCTGCTCCGTGATCTTCTGATACAACAGCTTGAGCAGTACGGCGCGTCCGGCTAAGGCAATGAGCAGCGCAATGCCGAACGTAACCAGCGGAACCATCCACGAGGTGATCTGCGGGTTCAAACCAGGATTGTCGCATACGAGGTCAGTTCTTACGACCGGCTTGGAGTCTGGTGAAACCCCTTGCGTAGGGGCAACCGTCCGGTATGGGGTGCGCCGACTCGTTCAAGGTTTGACCCTAGCGGTCGCCGCTCCATGGCTGCTGTACGC
>DASQDN010000003.1:0-3504 GCA_035634155.1 Bryobacteraceae bacterium
GTTCAAGGACAAGGAAAAGCTTAAACCTTTTCATGAGTTAGTGGCCAGCATCACGGCTGAAGAATTAGGCCACGTTGAACTGGTTTCAACCACAATCAACATGTTGCTCGAGGGGACGGCAAAGCAGGCGGACCCTAAAAGCGCGCCGATGGAGGATTTAAAAGACGAACGCTACGCCTACCATTTTCTTGCCGGTGGACCGGGCCATGTGGTGGCCGACTCGCATGGCGCGCCGTGGAACGGCACCTATGTGTTCAATAGCGGGAATGTGATTGTAGACCTTCTGCACAACTTCTTCCTGGAGACTGGCGCCCGGATGCACAAGCACCGGTGCTACCAGCTCACCTCGAACGAAACCGCGCGTCAGATGATTGGATATCTTATGGTTCGCGGCGGGGTGCATCAAGCGGCTTATGCGCGCGCTTTGGAAGAACTGACGGGCGTGCAGATGACGAAGTTCCTGCCGCTGCCGAATATCGACGATATGAGGATCCCGGAAGCGCGGAAGTGGATGGAGAAGAGCGAGCACACGCGCTTATATACATGGGGTCCCGACTTCATGAATATGGAGGGCATTTGGAGCGGCGTCGCTCACTGGGCCGACGGGGCAAAGCTCGAGGTTGTGGACGGTCTTCCTCCCGGAGCGCCGATGCCGGACGCTGTGGGCACGCCGTATCAGTTTGCGCCTGAGTTCGATCCTTCGGAGATCTACAAGATCGCGCAAAAGCTTATGAAGCGCACGTAGCCGATTCGATCGTTTGTTGCTCCTACGAGCTAGGCAGGACCTTTCGGAACTGCCTAGCGCTTTTTCCTACCTTGCCTGGTTTCGGGCACGACTCCGAGTTTGTCTTCATTGCGCGTGGCCAATTACTTCGCTATTGCAGGTGTGAGGATATTCCGGACGAAGCGGTGGTACGTTTCGCACACGCATGGGGTGACGAAGGTCTGCTTGTCCAAACCACCCGACCCTAGATGAATCAAGGTAATGCGGCCAGCCTGTGACAGCCACTTCACCGTCGTGCCGGATCGGCAGCGGGAGGACTCTCAAGGGAAACGTAGAAGCCTTCCTTCCTTGGCCGCTTTGCATTCACGGTATCCACGCAGGATCGAAACGGTCTGGCTCAACCCTTGGCGCTGCAGTGCCTGAAGATGTTCCGGTTCGGTCTTTGGCCGATTCTTCAGGCTGAGGCGGTGATCGTGCGGAGCCTGAACTACTTCGTGAGGTGCAAGATTTAGAAGGTGGACGATGAATTCATCCTGGGTGCTGGGCTTCGATTGCATACGTGTTGAGAATCCGAGCCAGAAAGTGTTTCAGGTCGATGTCACAATCACGTCAGCGCGTCCGCGGATCGCCGCCGCAAGCACGTGACGATCGTTGTCGTCCGGCAACTTCAGACTCGGAATCAGTTCCTCATATCCAGTTACCAGGGCGTCAAGGGCGTGCTTGTCTATAAGATGCCGAGTGCGCTCCAGTTGCTCGCGCTTGGGGTAGGGCCGATGGGCCGAAGATTCCATATCCATTCCTCGTGTACATGGGCCGAGCACTTCGCACGAAAGACGCCAGTGAGGGCCAGGTGCATGAGGAGATTTCGCAACTCGGCCGGGGTACAGGACATTCGCATCGTAGAATGCCGCGAAGGTAGACACGCCGACTTAGATGCCTATCTCTTGATCGTATGCGGCATGCTGCGCCAAAGCCGCCTTCCGCTTCGCGAGGGCATTCCGCTTGTACGCCATCAGAGACTCGAAGCGAACGCGGCGATGCGTGCGGACGTTTCGGTACGCGATCCTGCCTTCATCAAGCAAATGGATGAGCGATGGGCGAGAAATACTCAACATATCCGCGGCCTCCTGAGTGGTTAGCTCGGCATGAACAGAAATCCGTGTGACCGCGTTGCCCTTTGCCACTTCATCCAAAATGCGAACGAGCATGTGAACCGCGGACGCTGGCACTCGGACGGTTTCGTCCCGCTGGTTCCGCAGAACGCGGATGCGCAAAGGGTCTCCGGGAGTGAGCCGAGATGTAAGAACCCGACTAGTCTCCTTGGCCAGTTTGGCCTGTAGAGTTGTCGGATACTGCCTAGCGCTTTTTCTCCGTTGCCCCGGTTCGGGCGCGACTCGAGCGTACTTCATCGCGCGTGTGATGACGGGTGACGTTTTGGCCTACTCGACATTCTGCTAGACAGGTGCGCCGCTTTCTACTAGAATGTCTTCTACACAATGTCCAAGAAGGAAAACTCCGAAAAACGACTGGAGCTGTTGCAGGGCACGCTGGACATGCTGATTTTGCGTACGCTGCAGTGGGGGCCGCAGCACGGGCATGGCGTGGGACAGGCAATTCGACAAAGCTCGGCCGAGGTTTTGCAGGTGGAGCGAGGATCGTTGTATCCGGCGCTACATCGTTTAGAGGCGCAGGGCTTTATTTCATCCGAGTGGAACCAGTCCGAAATGAATCGACGCGCAAAGTATTACCGACTGACGGCGGCTGGGAAGAAGCAACTCGCGGACGAGCAGTCGAAGTGGAATCTATTGGTGAAGACGATTACGCGCGTCATGCGCCCGGCGTAATTCCGCAAGGGAGACGAAAGAAGATGGCGTGGTTTTTCCGACGACCCAAGCACAGCGATGACGATCTGGCGGATGAGATCGCGGATGACCTGGCGCGCGAGGTTGAGGAGAAGGTTCGGTTCGGGATGTCACGCGAGGAGGCCGAACGGTCCAGTCGGAAGGAGTTCGGCAACCCGTCGCTAGTGAAGGAGAACATGCGCGAGGTGTGGGTGCGATCGTGGCTCGAACGCCTGTTTCAGGATTGCCGGTACGCTTTGCGAATGCTGCGCAGGAACCCGGTGTTTACTGCGGTCGCAGTGGTTTCGCTGGCACTGGGTATAGGGGCAAACACAGCAATCTACAGCTTCATGGACGCGATCCTTCTGCGCGGCTTGCCGGTGCAACGACCGGAGGAACTGGTTCTTCTCAACTGGCAAACCAAAGGCATGCCGTCGGTTGTCCGCGGGCTTCATGGAACGTGGTACGGCGACAGAACGACGGGACTGACGAGCGGCAACTATCCGTATCCGGCGTTTGAAGTTCTGAAGGCGAACAACTCAGTGGTGACAGACTTGTTCGGGTTTGTGCCGCTGGGGCGGATGAACGTCATTGTTGAGGAGGAGGCCGAACTAGCTGACGGACTTTCGGTCTCCGGTGGATTCTTCCAGGGTCTCGGCGTGTCTCCGGCGGCTGGTCGTTTGATCGGCGATAGCGACGATCGAGTGACGGCAGAGCCAGTAGTGGTGCTTGGTTACGCTTACTGGCAACGCCGGTTCGGTGGTGATCCGGGCGTGGTGGGCAAGTCCATCCTGGTCGACAACAAGCGGTATACCGTTGCGGGTGTGAGTGAGCCTTCCTTCGCTGGTGTGGATCCAGGATCTCGCGTTGAGTTCTTCGTCGGGATGCACAACGCGCACCTGCCGGGCGCGGGCGGCGGCGCGCACCAGCGGTTTTTCG
>DASQDN010000004.1:0-4495 GCA_035634155.1 Bryobacteraceae bacterium
CTCGAACTCATCCACATTCAGACCAACGCCGTCATCCGTAAGGAATTGGCGGCAGGCACTGACAAGTACGATCGCAACTGGACCCCGCGCCTGGAAGGCGCCTTCGCGCGCGTCTCCTACGGTCATGATCTCGAAAACGTCTGGCTGATCGTGGATGCTCTCACCGCGATCGGGATGCCGGTGCATCCTTTCAACGATCTGTTTAAGGGCCTATGGGACTACTCGCTCAAGTACGGATGGGACGAGCAGAACGGCGGCTTCTACGATTCCGGCGCCTTCCACAAACCCGCCGACAATCGCGAAAAGGTGTGGTGGACGCAAGCAGAAGCTATGGTTAGCGCCCTCTACATGTATCGAATCACAGGCGATCCCAAGTATGCCGGCATTTTTGCCAAGACCTACGACTTCGTCGACAAGCACATCACCGACTGGGAAGGCGGCGAGTGGTTCTGGTCGCAAGCAGCCAACGGGACACCTCGCGGCCCCAAGGCGAGCGTTTGGAAAGCCGGCTATCACAACGGCCGAGCCATGCTCGAATGCCTCGCCGTCCTGCGAGCTATAAAGTAAACCGATATACTGGGATTTAATGCAGGACATGAGTGTCTTCTGGCTGCGCGCTGCGGTTGCGCTGTACGCCGTTGGGCTCTTTCACACCATCCAGGTAGCACTTCGTAAAGGCGCCACCATTTTCCGCCCGGCACTGATCGCGTTTATCATCGCGATAGTTCTGCACATGGTCGCCTTGGTCGAGGCGGGCCGATTGGCAAACCACTTCCCGCCAGGCGGATTCCACAACTCCGTCTCCCTTTGCGCGTTCCTTCTTGGGGTGCTGTTTCTCATCGCCTACGCTCGTTACCGTTTTGAAAGCCTCGGCCTGTTTGTATTTCCCATAGTCTTCGTCATGTCGGCCGTCGCCTCCATTCAGGCGCCCACGCCCCACTGGGACAACGGCGCGGCGCGCGGCGCATGGCTGGTTGTCCATATCGTGCTGGTCTTGCTCGGATACGCTGCCTTGGTGCTCACCGCGCTCGCTTCGGTCTTCTACCTGGTCCAGGAGCGCCAGTTGAAGCGCAAGAAATCCATGCGCCTGCTGGAACGTTTGCCCCCTCTCGGCACTCTGGACAACATGATCACCAGGAGCCTCGGATTTGGGTTCGTTCTCCTAACCGTCGGAGTGGTGACGGGCGCGACCTGGTCGTACATCGACGCGGGGCCGAACTGGACCTCTGACCCTCGTCTGACCGTCGCACTCATCACCTGGGTGGTCTGCCTGCTGATGGTGTTCCTGCGTGTCACCGCAGGTTGGCGCGGCCGCAAGGCCGCTGCCATGGCCGTCGCCGTAGTCGCATTCTCGGCCGCGACTTGGGCGGTCCATTACGTAAGCCACTAGATGAAGCTCTGGATTACAGGCTTGAATCACCGGACCGCGCCGGTCTCCGTGCGCGAACGGCTCGCCTTCACGCCTGGTGAACTTGAGCTTGCTCTTGCTGAGTTAAAGTCGTTGCCGGGCGTGCACGAGGGCATGATTCTTTCCACGTGCAATCGCGTCGAAGTTGCAGTTACGGCCGAGGATGAAACGGACGTACGCTCCTCGATCGAATCCTTCCTCAGCGAAGCCAAGCGTCTCGATCGAGCGGGCCTGCAGCCTCACCTGTACGGGTACGCCGATCGCGACGCCATCCGACACATCTTCCGAGTCGCGGCCAGCCTGGACTCGATGGTTGTCGGCGAGCCGCAGATTCTTGGCCAACTGAAATCGGCGTACTCGCTGGCGAAGGATCGTGGAACGGTCAGTGGTCTGCTCGACACGGTCGTTAGTCGCGCATTCGGAGTCGCCAAACGAGTCCGCACCGAGACGGACATCGGCGTCAGCGCGGTGTCCATCAGCTACGCTGCCGTCGAACTCGCGCGCGAGATCTTCGGCTCTTTGAAGCAGCAGCGGGTCATGCTGATCGGCGCGGGCAAGATGTCTGAGCTTGCCGCGCGCCACCTGCTGCGCTCGGGCGTGCAGCAGATCCTGGTCACCAACCGCACCGAATCCCGAGCCAAAGCGCTTGCCGAACTCGTGCGAGGAACCATCGTCCCGTATGAGCAATATCGAGCCCGCCTGAAGGACGTCGACATCGTCATCACCTCCAGCGGCGCTCCCGAATTCCTGCTGCACAAGCAGGAAATGAAGGAGATCATCCACGCCCGCAAGAACCGTCCAATGTTTCTGATCGACATCGCCGTGCCGCGGAACATCGCGCCGGACGTGAACGAGGTGGACAACGTCTTTCTTTACGACATCGACGACCTGCAGCGCGTGGTGGATGAGAACCTCAAGGGCCGCATGAATCAGGCGGCCGAGGCCGACAAGATCGTGGCGGAGGAAGTGGAGCGCCTTGAAGCGTGGATGCGCACGCGCCAAGTCGGCCCCGTCATCGCGAGCTTGCAGGAGCACCTGGAGCACATCCGCCGGGGTGAGATTGAGCGTGTACGCGGCAAACTGGGCGCGCTAACTCCACAGCAGGAGCAAGCCATCGAGATGCTCACCCGCGGCATTGTCAATAAGATCGCGCACGGACCCATTTCCCAGATACGCAAGAACGCGGGAGCCGACAATGGACCCGTCGTCGTGGAAGCAATCCGGAGCATCTTCCGGCTGGAGGAGTAGCGCATTGCTGGTTATCGGATCGCGCGGATCGAAGCTCGCCTTATGGCAAGCCAATCACATCAAGTCGCGCTTGGAGGAACTCGGGGAAGAATGCCGCATCGAGGTGATCAGCACAAGTGGCGATCGCTTTCAAAGCGGACCATTGAAGGAGATCGGCAACAAAGGGCTCTTCACCAAGGAGATCGAAGACGCGCTGCTTGAAGAACGCATCGATCTCGCGGTTCATAGCTTGAAGGATATGCCCACTGGCTTGCCCGAGGGCCTGCAAATCACTGCCACGCCGGAGCGTGAAGACGCGCGCGACGCGATGATCGGCCGCCGACTCGGCGAACTGCCTGCGGGAGCGCGTGTCGGCACGGGCTCGCTGCGACGCATCGCGCAACTGCAGGCGGCCCGTCCCGACCTCGTCGTGGAAGGCATCCGAGGCAATGTCGACACCCGTCTCCGCAAACTGGACGAAGGCCAATTCGATGCCATCGTGCTTGCGGTGGCAGGCTTGAATCGGCTGGGCTGGTCCGAGCGTATCGCTGAGCATTTGCCCATCGATGTAATGTGTCCCGCGGTGGGACAAGGGTCGCTAGCGATCGAAACTCGCGCCGACGATGGTCCTGCGATGCATGCGTGCCTTCGCCTGGACCACGGCGCAACACACGCCGCAATTACTGCCGAACGAGCGGTGCTCGCGGTACTTGGCGGAGGATGTCAGGTGCCGATCGGCGCTCACGCCACACTGCAGGACGGGACCATCCATCTGCGAGCCATCGTCATCAGCCCGGACGGCACCCGCATGGTGAAGCGGCAATCCTACGGTGAGAACGCGCATCAGCTAGGTACGGCTCTAGGCGAAGAGTTGCTCGCCGGCGGAGCCCGTGAAATCCTGGGATGAAGAAGGTCTACCTTGTCGGCGCCGGCCCGGGCGATCCCGAACTCCTGACGCTGAAGGGCCGCCGCTGCCTCGAATCCGCCGAGGTCGTTCTCTACGACCATCTCGCGTCGCCAGCGCTGCTGGACTTCGCGCCGGCTACAGCCGAGCGCATCTACGTCGGCAAGAAGCGCGGCGATCACGCCTTTTCGCAAACCGAAATCATTGATGTGATGCTCGCCAAAGCTCGCGAAAACAAGACCGTCGTGCGCCTGAAGGGCGGCGACCCCTTCATCTTCGGCCGGGGCGGGGAAGAGGTGGAGGCGCTCGCCGAAGCGGGCATCCCGTTTGAAGTGGTGCCCGGCATCACTGCGCCGCTCGGCATCGCGGCCTACACGGGCGTTCCTCTCACTCATCGTGAGCACACTTCAGTGGTCACGTTCGTCACCGGTCACAACGTCGACAGCATCGACTGGACCAAGACAGGCGTCTCGGAAACGCTCGTCATCTTTATGGGCGTTCATCACGCTGCCGAGATCATCGAGCGCATCCTCGCCGCGGGCCGCGATCCAAGGACACCGGCGATGGCAGTCCGCTGGGGCACACGGCCGGACCAGCAGACTATCTCCGGAACGCTCGCGGACCTGCCGCAACTGATCCGCAATCTCGCCCCGCCGGCCACGATCCTCATCGGCGATGTCGTCAGCCTGCGACCCAAGCTCGACTGGTTCGAGCACTTGCCTCTTTTCGGCGAACGCATCGTTGTCACCCGGGCTAAGGCGCAGGCCGGCGAACTTTCGCGGCGCCTCCACGAGTTTGGTGCCGAAACAATCGAACTGCCAGTCATCGAACTCGCCCCGTTGGCATCGTACGAGAAACTGGACGCCGCCATTGACCAACTCCCAACCTACGACTGGCTTATCTTCACCAGTGTGAACGCCGTCGAGTTCTTCCTGCAGCGCCTCAACGCCTGCGAC
>DASQDN010000005.1:0-13584 GCA_035634155.1 Bryobacteraceae bacterium
CAGGATCAGCTTGTCTTTGTCATCTTGCGGATAAGCGCGCTCGAGGCGCGAAGCGATAGTTCGCATCTCCTCGCGAGCCTGCTCGAGTGAGACGCCCGCCTTCAGACGTGCAACTACGCTGAAATTGTGAGCGGTTCGGAATTGCGCCCACTGCTCACCGATCCAGGAAGCCGGAACCCAGAGGTCAGCTCTTATGGTGCTACGGACGGGAAAATGGAAGCCCTCCGGCATCACACCCACGATAGGGAAGGACTGTGACGCCAGGCGGATCGTTTTGCCTAACGCCGTACTGAGGTCGCCGTAATGCGACCGGGCAAAGGATGCGCTGACCAGAATCGCATTCGCTCCGTTTGGTTTTGTTTCCTCGCTGCTGAACAGTCGGCCGACTGCTGGCCGAACTCGCATGACGTCGAAGAACTCAGGCGTGACGACGTTCACACCTGCGAACTCGCCCACGTCACCCGCCTTCACCCCGGACTCCTGGCCCAGGGACCAAGCCATTGCTTCGAACGATGTTGCTTGGCGTTTCCAGTCCAGGAAGTCCGGCCCAGAGACGTTGCCGCCCGAAGTCGGTCGGGACCGCCACGCCGTTTGCAGGGTCACGATGCTATCCGGTTCAGGGTACGGGAGCGGTCGGAACAGAACACTGTTTACCACTGAGAAAATCGCAGTGTTGGCACCGAGTCCCAACGCGAGCGTTAGAACAGCAGCAACGGTGAAGCCTTTGTGCTTCAACAGACTGCGAATCGCAAACCGGATGTCGTTTTGCATCACCTCATGAACATCAGCAATCTCAGCGCCGCTGCAACAGCACTACATTACAACAACTTACGACGGCCAAGTGTCCAAAATCGAACAGACCCCGAGCGCTAGCGAACACACCGAAACCGCCCCGGCCTCAAGTCTTCCGGCGCGTCCTCTAAAGCAGGATAACGAGATCTTCACCTCCCAAGCGCACGGAGAACGGCGTTACCGGAAACTGAGGTCCTGATAGAGAACGATAAGTCGCCTTAGGCCAAGCAAAGAGCACCGGGGCGCATCACGCCCATGGTCGAGATCTTCTATAGACCTGTTCGCCGTAGTAAGCGGCAAGCCAGCCAAGCACAATGTCCTCCGGCGGCGGTTTCGATGCCTCGGCCGGGACGATCGCATCGACACGATCATCACGTTAACGAAGGCGGACGCCGAATCGGACGCCGTCGAGCAATGTGAGATTCATGCCCCCGAGCGGCTCGATGTGTCTGCGAATTGCCTGCGCCATATCCTGCCCCGGCAGCACGTCTCCCACCGGCGCGCCTCGGAGAAGCTCATGCGCCTCTTCTTCCATTGACCGACCCTGCCGAGCGCGCGAACTCGCAATTGCGCTTTCACGATCTCTCCGAGCTTGCGAATCGTGATGCTGGCCACGCATCAATAATAGACCTCGCCACCACCGTCGCATAGCCGACCAGCGTCGCGCAACAACTCACAACCCTCCAGAGTCCCAGAGGGTCTTTCAAAAATATATCCTCCACCGCACCAATAACATAGAAATTCACACCCCAAAAATCCCATTACCCCGCTGCTAGCCTGAAAACGGGAGCGAGCCCGCACCCGTAAGGAGAAACAACCAATGAACCACCCCCGCACCGGCGGTCCCAAGACCGACGCCGGAAAGGCGAAGTGCGCCCAAAACGCAATCAAGCACGGAGCCACCTCCACCAAGCTCTTCGTACTCGCAAACGAGCGGCCCGAAGCCTGGGCTGCCCTCCTCGACGCAACCCTCCGCGACTACGCCCCCACCACCGAAACCGAGTACGCCTACGTCGAAGCCATAGCGTTCGCCATCTGGCGACTCCGTCGTATCTGGGCCGTCCAAACCTGCGCCATCAACCTCGAAATGGATAACCAGGCCGAAACCTACTCAGTCACCTACGGCGCGGGAGCCGACGAAAACGTCCGCCGCACCCTCGCCATCCAAGCCCTCACCGCCGACGAGCAAGCCCTCGCCCGCCTCATCCGCTACGAGACCACCCTCCAGCGAGCCCATGACCGAGCCGTCCGTAATCTCCGCAACCTCCGCGACATGCGAGCAGCAGCCGCACCGTCAGCAGAGACCCAACACCTCACAGCGCCAATCGCGGAACCGGCAAATTTAAAAACTGCAAAACAAACTTCCGACCCCGCCGGAGCCGTGGCCCCGGCCGCCCAATCCACATCCACACCGCAGCCAGCGCTTGCGCAAGCCCCCGCACCATCCCGCGCGCAAAGCCCCGACGTCGGTGCGCCAATACCCCCAACCAAGCCGGCCACACAGCCCCACTTACCTGAAAACACTAGTCTTTGGATTTGGCGGCCCAGTTGCCCTAAAAGCGGCATCCGGGTGGAACCCAGCTCATGTCCAGACGCAAAGTAACCATTGACGGGAACGAAGCCGCCGCCTATGTGGCGCACAAGGTTAACGAAGTCATAGCCATCTATCCGATCACTCCCTCCTCCAACATGGGCGAGTGGTCTGACCAGTGGTCCAGCGAAGGCCGGCCCAACATCTGGGGCACCGTCCCCACGGTTATCGAAATGCAGAGCGAAGGCGGCGCGTCCGGCGCCCTCCATGGCGCCCTGCAGGCCGGCTCCCTCGCCACCACCTTCACCTCGGCCCAGGGACTCCTGCTCATGATTCCCAACATGTATAAGGTCGCCGGCGAACTCACGCCCACCGTCATGCATGTGGCCGCACGCGCCCTCGCTACGCACGCCCTCTCCATCTTCGGCGACCATCAGGACGTCATGAGCGTCCGAGCCACAGGCTGGGCCATGCTCTCCTCCAACTCCGTCCAGGAAGTCATGGATATGGCCCTCATCTCCCAAGCCTGCGCGCTTGAGTGCCGCCTGCCGTTCCTCCACTTCTTCGACGGCTTCCGCACTTCTCACGAAGTCGCCAAGGTCGAAGAACTTACCGCCGACGACATGCGCGCCATGATCTCGGATGAGCTCGTAGCCGCCCACCGCGCGCGCTCGCTTTCCCCCGATCGGCCCGTCCTTCGCGGCACCGCGCAAAACCCTGACGTATACTTCCAGGCGCGCGAAACCGCCAACAAGTTCTATAACGCCGCCCCGGCGATCGTGCAGCAGCAGATGGATCGATTCGCGCAGATCGTCGGGCGGCAATACAAACTGTTCGAATACGTGGGAGCCCCGGACGCCGAGCGCGTCATCGTCCTCATGGGCTCCGGCGCGGAAGCCGCGCATGAAACGGTCGAACACCTGGTATCCCGTGGCGAAAAGGTAGGCCTGCTGAAAGTGCGCCTCTATCGGCCCTTCGCGGTCGATCGCTTCATCAGCGCCTTGCCTGCAACCGTGCGCTCCCTCGGCGTTCTGGACCGCACGAAGGAGCCCGGCGCCACGGGAGAACCTCTCTACATCGACGTCATCGCCGCTCTTCAGGAAACCTACGCGGCCGGCAAGTCGCCCTTCGCCGCTTTCCCCCGCGTCATCGGTGGCCGCTACGGCCTCTCCTCCAAAGAGTTCACGCCTGCCATGATCGCCGGCGTTTACAACGAGCTTGCCAGGCAGCAGCCCAAGAACCACTTCACCGTCGGCATCAATGACGACGTAACCCACACCAGCATCGAATACGATCCTCAGTTCTCTACCGAAGAAACCGACACCGTGCGCGCTCTCTTCTATGGGCTCGGAGCAGACGGCACAGTCGGCGCCAACAAGAACTCCATCAAGATCATTGGCGAGGATACTGACAATTACGCCCAAGGCTACTTCGTCTACGATTCGAAGAAGTCAGGCTCCATTACCGTGTCGCATCTGCGGTTCGGACCCAATCCGATCCGTTCCTCCTACCTCATCACCCGGGCGAGCTTCATCGCCTGCCACCAGTTCGTCTTCCTGGAGAAGCTCGACATGCTGCGCGCGGCCGAACCCGGCTCCGTCTTCCTCCTCAACAGCCCGTACCCCGCCGACCAGGTTTGGCATCAGCTCCCGAACAAAGTCCAGCAGCAGATCATCGATAAACAGATCAAGTTCTACGTCATCGACGCATATGAAGTCGCCAAACAAACCGGCATGGGCGTGCGCATCAACACGATCATGCAGACCTGCTTCTTCGCCATCTCCGGCGTCCTTCCCCGCCAGCAGGCGATCGAAGCCATCAAATACGCCATCAAAAAGACGTACGGCAAACGCGGGGAAGCCGTGGTCCAGAAGAATTACGCCGCCGTCGATGGAACCCTCGCCAACCTTTTCCAGGTGAACGTTCCGTCCTCTGCTTCCAGCACCATCGAACTCCGTCCACCCGTGCCGCCGCAAGCTCCCGAGTTCGTGCAGGGCGTCATCGCGACCATCATTTCCGGCCACGGCGATGACCTGCCCGTCAGTGCGCTCCCGCTTGACGGTACCTTCCCCACCGGCACGGCCCAATGGGAAAAGCGCAACATCGCCGTCGAAATCCCCGTATGGGATGACAAGCTTTGCATCCAATGCGGCAAATGCGTCTTGATCTGCCCCCACGCGGTCATCCGCGCCAAGGTGTACGACACCGGCAAACTCGCGGGCGCTCCCGAAAGCTTCAAAGCCGTACCCGCCCGCTGGAAGGGCCTGGAGCAGATGAAGTACACGCTGCAAGTGGCCCCCGAAGACTGCACCGGCTGTACGCTGTGCGTGGAGATTTGTCCCGTTAAAGACAAGGCCCAGCCCAAACGTAAAGCCCTCAACATGGAGCAGCAGCTCCCGCTTCGCGAAACCGAAGCCGCCAATTGGGACTTCTTCCTCGGCATCCCCGAGTTCGATCGCACCAAGGTGAACACGAATCAGGTAAAGGACATCCAACTCCTTCAGCCGTTGTTCGAGTTCTCCGGCGCCTGCACCGGTTGCGGCGAAACCCCATACATCAAGCTCATGACGCAGCTCTTCGGAGACCGCACCATCATCGCGAATGCCACCGGCTGCTCCTCCATCTACGGCGGCAATCTCCCGACTACGCCCTACACAACGAACTCGCAAGGGCGTGGTCCCGCCTGGTCCAACTCCCTCTTCGAGGACAACGCCGAGTTCGGTCTGGGCATGCGCCTCTCCCTCGACAAGCAAGCCGAATACGCCCGCGAACTCGTCGGTCGCTTAACCGAAGTCGTCGGCGTGGAGCTGGCCGCCGCGCTCCTGTCTGCGGACCAGACCAACGAGGCGGGCATCGTCGAACAGCGCAAGCGCGTCAACCAATTGAAAGCGAAACTCGACGGTAACCCGGCGCCCGAAGCGCGCGACCTCCGCAACCTCGCCGACATGCTGGTCAAGAAGAGTGTGTGGATCGTCGGGGGTGATGGCTGGGCTTATGACATCGACTTCGGCGGCCTCGATCACGTGCTCGCCTCCGGCCGCAACGTCAACATCCTTGTCCTGGACACCGAGGTCTACTCGAACACGGGTGGCCAAATGTCGAAGGCCACTCCGCGCGCGGCGGTCGCTAAGTTCGCGGCTGGCGGCAAGCCTTCCGCTAAGAAGGACTTGTCGATGATGGCCATGATGTACGGCAACGTCTACGTCGCCAAGATCGCCATGGGCGGCAATGACACGCAAACCGTCAAAGCCTTCATGGAAGCCGAGGCGTGGGATGGACCGTCCATCATCATCGCCTACAGCCACTGCATCGCTCATGGCTACGATCTCATCCACGGCATCGATCAGCAGAAAGCCGCCGTCGGAAGCGGATACTGGCCGCTCTTCCGCTACAACCCGGCCCTGGTCGCGCAAGGCAAGAACCCGTTCCAACTCGATTCGAAAGCGCCGAACCTGCCTCTCGAAAAATACATCTACAACGAGACGCGCTACACCATGCTGACCCACAGTCAGCCGGAGGCGGCAAAAGCGCTGCTCGTGCAAGCGCAGGAAGATGTCCACACGCGCTGGAAGATGTACGAACATTGGGCGGCCATGCCGCCGACGGGAAAGCCGCCTGCTCCCGTGCTCCCGGCAACCGAACCGGCCCCAGTGGCCGCCGTTATAACCGAAACAGAAAAGGTGGAGAAGTAAACCAGATGAATACCAAAATCGATCTGTCCACCACGTATCTCGGACTCGATCTCCGCAACCCGCTGGTCTGCTCCTCCTCGCCTTTGTGCAAGGAGATCGACAACCTCCGGAGAATGGAAGACTGCGGAGCTTCCGCCGTGGTCCTTCATTCGCTTTTCGAAGAGCAGATCAACATTGAGAGCCGCCTTCTCGATCGCTATTTGAGTGAGGGTGAATCCTATGGCGAGGCCATTACCTACTTCCCGGACCTGACGCAATACAACGTCGGTCCCGAAGGATACCTGGAGCATATCCGCCGCGCCAAGGCCTCGCTTGGTATCCCGGTCATCGCTAGTTTGAATGGCGTCTCCTCCGGCGGCTGGGTGCGCTATGCGCAACTGATGCAGCAAGCCGGCGCCGACGCTCTGGAACTCAACATCTATTACCTGCCCGTTAGCCCCGAGCTGACTGGCCAGGAAATCGAGCAGATGTATGAGCGGCTCGTCCATGCCGTCCGCTCCACGGTCACCATCCCGGTTGCCGTCAAGGTCGGGCCCAGCTTCAGCGCCATTCCAAATATGGCGAAGAAGCTAAGCCTCGCGGGAGCCGACGGACTCGTACTCTTTAATCGCTTCTACCAACCGGACCTCGACATCGAAAGCCTCGACGTCAAGCCGACCGTCAATCTCAGTGACTCTTCCGAACTGCTGCTGCGGCTGCACTGGGTCGGCCTTCTCCACGGCAAGGTGCCGGTCGACCTCGCCATCACCGGCGGCGTTCACACTCCTGAAGATGTGATCAAATCCGTCATGGCCGGCGCCAGCGCAGCCATGATGACTTCGAGCCTCCTCCGGCACGGCATCGAACGTCTCAAGAGCCTTCGCTCGGGTGTGCTCGATTGGATGGATGCCCACGAGTACGAATCGGTTCGCCAGATGTGGGGTAGCCTGAGTCAGCAGAAAGCCGCTCAACCCGCGGCGTTCGAGCGCGCCAACTACATGAAGGTGCTATCGAGCTACGCGACTCACTGACATTGCTAATCGGGAGCCAGTTCGGCAAAAACGTAGAACCGGAACATCGGCGCGTCTACCGAATGGCCCCACCGGCCCACCTTCCACCGCGCCCGCAGATATTGAATCTCGGGTGTCGGTGCAAGGTCGAACGTCGCCGTTGAAATGCCTTTGTAAAATTGCTGAGCGAACGTCGTCAGCGGCTTGGTTCCGAACTCTGAGCCGTCAGCCGATCCGAAGATCTGGACATCCAGGCTTTGCTGTTCCTTGACATCCGTTATGCCCAGAGTCAACGCCAGGGCCTTTCCCGCCGCGCCTTCCAGCGCGACCACTGGACCTTCCCCGTCCTTCTCCACGGCTTGCTCTTCCACCAAAAAGTTCGGAAGCATAACTAACTATAAATCGACCTAAAAGATCCGGCGCGATAGCCGGCGGACGTTGAATTTTGCGGTCTCAGCCACGGCCATCACCGCCATCACGCCAGCCTGAACCGGATCGCTCACAACCAGGTCCGCCGCCTCGGGAACGCCGCCCGCCATGTTCAAACTGATCACCAGCAGACCCTGCTGTCGAACCTCCATCACCGCGTCTACAATTTCGCCGCCCATCAACGAACCCGCCAGAACAAGGGCGCGCGCCCGAGGCAGGTTCACCACCGCTCGAACCGCTTCTGCGAGCGGCTGCTCGCCAACCAGCGGAATCGTATCCACCGAAATGTGCTCACCCCGGATGTTGTGTCGGTCCGCCTCGGAAATCGCCCCGATGGCGACTTGGCCCACCTGAGCGCCGCCGCCCATGATGATGACTCGCTTGCCGTAAATCTTGGTGACGCTCTTGGTAAGCGTCGCCGAATGAACGATCGGCAGCGCCTTCAAGTCCGACACCAGCGCGTCCGGATCGCCGGGCAACTGAAGCTCGAAGTACACCCGGGTCTCGGTCGGGCCGCTGTCGACAATATCGACGGTGGAGATGTCGCCTCGATGTTGAGCAATCGCCCCGGACACCTGGTGCAGAATGCCAGGTCCCGACGCAGCGACGATAACGATTCCAACGCGATCGGCCATGGCTCAGACGATAACTTCGTACTTGCGGAGCAGAGGCTCCCAAAGACCCTTGGCCTTTAGAATGAACTCGCACACTTCGCGCACCGCGCCTGACCCGCCGGGAACCTTCGTTGTGTAGTGCGCCGCCTGCTTCACTTCCTCGCGGGCATTGGCGGTCGCGAAGGAAAGTCCCACGCGGCGCATGATGACGATATCGGTCAGGTCGTCGCCGATGTAGGCTACGCGCCGTGGGTCAATCTTGGAATCCGCCAGGATCTCTTCAAGGATGGGGATCTTCTCAATGTGGCCCTGGTAAATATAGCTGAATTTGCACTGGGTCGCCCGCTCGGTGGTTGCCGGTGACACCCGGCCGCTGATCACGCCGGTCTTGATGTTGTTCCAGTTCAGCCATTGCAGGCTGATGCCGTCTTGCGAATCGAACCCTTTGGTCTCCACCATCTTGCCCTGGGCGTCCGGCACGTTGTACAGCCGCCCATCGGTGAGGACGCCGTCGACGTCCATCAGCAGCATCTCTAGCTGTGCTGCCAGTTCGTTGATGTCCAAGAATCGTCCTCCGTCATTGGCGCAGCCTTACAATAAGGAGGCCAGTGATCGATCGTGTGTCGGGAACCCTTTCCCGTTATAGCATGTGCGCCCCGGGCGACCATGTCGCTGTCGCCGTGTCCGGAGGCGCCGATTCGGTCTGCCTGCTGCACCTGCTAAACGAACTTGCGCCCTCTCTGGGCGTCGTTCTCTCAGTAGCGCATCTGAACCACAAATTGCGCGGAACGGACTCTGACTCCGACGCCGCCTTCGTCCGCAACCTGGCCGATTCGTTCGGGTTGGCATTCCACTACCGGGAAGTGCAAGTGGCCGCCGAGCCCGGGAACTTGGAAGAGGCCGGACGCAACGCCCGAATCGAGTTCTTTGACAACCTGCCCGTGGACCGGATCGCCACTGGTCACACGAGTTCCGACCAGGCCGAGACGGTGCTTTTCAGGCTCCTCCGGGGCTCCGGTACTGCAGGGCTCGCGGGTATCCTGCCGGTGGCTGACCGTCGGATCCGGCCGCTCCTCGATTGCACCCGCGCCCAGGTCCTCCATTGGATGACCGAGCGGAACCTGCCTTGGCGGGAGGACGCGAGCAACGCTGACCTCCACTTCGCTCGCAACCTGCTCCGCCATCAAATCCTGCCTCGACTGCCTGAAGCCGTCGGCCCGATCCTCGCCCGCACGGCCGAACTGGCCCGGGATGAGGAAGAGTACTGGGCCGCGGAAATAGGGCGAATCGCCGCACAACTGTTCCGGAGAAACCTTAAAGCCATCGTCTTTAACGCCGAAGAGCTTACCAAGCTCCCGGTCGCCCTTCAGCGGCGCCTGATCCGGAGAGCCGTTCAGGAGGTCAAAGGCGACTTGAAGGCCATCGATGTGTATCATATTGAGTCCATCCTCTAACTCGCACGAGCGTGCAAGCGCGACGGCCACTGCAACATCACCGGAATCGACTTCTTTCGCTCATTCGACTGGCTTCGAATTGACGAACCCCGTACCGAAACCCGTGCCGAGCGCGACTATGCGTTTCCACTTGAACTTCCTTGCCGTGTTGAGGTTCCGCGGCAGGCATCTGCCATTACAGTCGAAGTGGCTGATAACCGATATAATAAAGAGGACGATTGGCTGGATGCCGATCGCCTGTCGGGTCCTCTGGAGTTGCGCAACTGGCGCCCGGGTGACCGTTTTACAAGAGTGGGTCACTCCAGTGAGAAGATAAAGACGCTGTTTCAGCTCGCGCGTATTCCCATTTGGGACCGCCAAGGCTGGCCTGTTATCACCAGCGGAGACGAGATCGTGTGGACGCGCCGGTTCGGAGTTTCGGCCGAGTTTGTCCCCGGGACCGAATCCAGCCGCTTCCTTCGAATCGAGGAAGTCGTGCAATCGCCTGAATCGAACATAGTCGATTCGGCGTCAACATATTAAGAGTCCATAACAGGAACGGCCTGATAGGGAGAACGAATGAATTCCAACGTTAAGACGGCGGTTCTGTGGATCGTATTGATCTGCGTTGCTGTACTGATCTGGGTGGTCGTGAAGCAGGGAAAGAGCGGAGTGGCGGCTCAGCCCACGTTCACCGAGTTCATGACCCAGGTGGAACAGGGCAAAGTTAAAAAGGTAGTCATCAGCGGGAACCAGGTTAAGGGTGAATACCAGGACAGCTCCAAGCTGGTCACCATGGTCCCGGTGAACTACCCGGACATGATCAAGACGCTCCGTGAAAAGGGCGTCAACACAGAAATCGCTGAGGCCAGCTCGGGCAATTGGGTCTCCATTCTTATCAATGCGATCCCGTTCGTCCTGCTGCTAGCCTTCTGGATCTTCATGATGCGCCAGATGCAGAGCGGAGGCAACAAAGCCCTCAGCTTCGGCAAGAGCCGCGCTCGCCTGCATTCCTCGCAGCAGAAGAAGGTCACTTTTAAAGATGTAGCGGGAGTCGAAGAAGCCAAGGAAGAGCTGCAGGAGATCATCGAGTTCCTGCGCGAGCCCCAGAAGTTCCAGAAACTCGGAGGCCGCATTCCGAAGGGCGTGCTGCTCATCGGACCTCCGGGAACCGGCAAGACGCTGCTTGCTCGTGCGATCGCGGGCGAAGCCAATGTGCCCTTCTTCTCGATCTCCGGCTCTGACTTCGTCGAGATGTTTGTAGGCGTCGGCGCCAGCCGCGTCCGCGACCTCTTCGAGCAGGGCAAGAAGAATGCGCCTTGCATTATCTTCATCGACGAAATCGACGCGGTCGGCCGCCATCGCGGGGCGGGCCTCGGCGGTGGACACGATGAGCGCGAGCAGACGCTGAACCAGTTGCTCGTCGAGATGGATGGCTTTGAATCGAACGAAGGCGTCATCCTGGTGGCCGCCACCAACCGACCCGACGTGCTCGACCCGGCGCTGCTGCGCCCCGGCCGTTTCGACCGCCGTGTGGTTGTGGGCCGGCCCGATGTGAAGGGCCGCGAGATGATTCTGCGGGTCCACACCAAGAAGACCCCTCTGTCGGACGACGTAGACCTCGCTGTGATCGGCCGTGGAACCCCTGGTTTCGCCGGCGCCGATCTGGCGAACCTGGTGAACGAAGCCGCCCTGATTGCCGCGCGTCAAAACCGCAAGGTGGTTACGCAGGCCGACTTTGAACTCGCCAAGGACAAGGTAATCATGGGCGTGGAGCGCAAGTCGCTCATCATCTCCGATGAGGAGAAGAAGAACACGGCCTATCACGAAGCCGGGCACGCGCTGGTGGCGATGATCATACCCCACGCGGACCCGCTGCACAAGGTGACCATCATCCCGCGCGGAATGGCGCTCGGCCTCACGATGCAGTTGCCGCTCGACGACAAACACTGCTATTCGAAGGACTACCTCATCGCGCAGATGGCCATTCTGATGGGTGGGCGCATCGCCGAAGAGATGTTCATGCACCATGTCACCACTGGCGCGGGCAACGACATTGAGCGCGCCACCGACCTGGCACGGAAGATGGTTTGTGAATGGGGCATGTCCGAACTCGGACCGATGAGCTTCGGCAAAAAGGAAGAGCAGATCTTCCTCGGCCGAGAAATCGCCCAGCACCGGGACTATAGCGAAGCGACGGCCATCGAGATCGATCAGCAGGTGCGCAAGCTGGTGGACAACGGCTACAAGGATGCGAGGCGTATCA
Source organism: Bryobacteraceae bacterium (assembly GCA_035634155.1). GTDB lineage: Bacteria > Acidobacteriota > Terriglobia > Bryobacterales > Bryobacteraceae > DASQDN01. The sequence goes on from DASQDN010000005.1 coordinate 11,747, forward strand.
TCAGCCAGCACGAGGATGCCATGAAGCGCATCGCCGAAGCGCTGCTGGAACGCGAAGTCCTCGACGGAGCCGAAGTGAAGGCGTTGATCGACGGCCAGACCCTGCGGCCAGTGGTCAATTCCAAGAGCACCGACGACTCCAAGGGTCAGCCGATGATCCGTCCCGACGGCTTGCGCGGCGTTCCTGGTTTGGAAGGCGGGAGTCCGCAGCCTGCGTGATTCCGGCCTTTCCTGTTTACCTGTTCGATGTTGACGGCACTCTGGTGGACTCCGCGGACGATATCTGCGGAGCCCTCCAGACCGTTCTTTCCACCACTCCCCGATCGGACGTAGAACACGCATTCCTCAAGCGCTACATCGGCTACCACCTTCTCGAACTGTTCGGCGACCTCTTTCCCGACAAGACACCGCAAGACATCGATCAACTGATCCTCGAATACCGAAGCGTGTATCCGGCCCGCGGGCATAAGTTGACTAAGCTTTACCCCGGCGTCCTTGAGACGATCCCGGTCCTGCCGGGCCGTAAGTCGACGGCGACCACCAAAGGCACCCCAACCACGCGAATGATCCTGGAGCAGTTCGGGTTGCTCCCTTTCTTTGCGCACGTTCAAGGCACGGACGGTTTCCCTTGCAAGCCGGAGCCCGACGTCATCCTACGATCCCTGGAGGTCTTCCGAGCCGATCCTTCCGATTGCCTGATGATCGGCGACTCGGCCCCGGACATGGAGGCAGGGCGTCGAGCCGGCGTCAAGATCTGTGGCGTGCGCTATGGCTACGGCGACCTGGCTAAGATGCAGGCGTTCGAGCCCGACTACTGGATCGACGATATCCGCCAACTCATCCCCGCGGAGGTCCCGCACCATGCAGCGGAAGATATACCGGACCAGGTTAAGGCCTGAGTACAGGGAAGCCTACATCGAGGCCCACCGGAATATCTCGAGCGACCTGCTGCGCCGGTATCGTGATGCCGGAGTTTCTGTCTGCGCCGTCTATATCCTGGGAGACGACATGATCCTGCTTGTCGAGGCTGAAGACTCCGCCAAGACAGCGGCGATCCTGGCTGAAGATCCAGTCGACCAGCAGTGGCAGTCATACCTGAGGCCGATGAAGGCGGATGGGGACTGGCAGGAAATGGACGAGCTCTTCTTCGTGGACCTGTTGAGAGGACCCGTATGATTCAAATCCAGTTGGACAAAGCGCCGCCAGTGGCGGACGGCCCGATTGACCACCTCGTGGCTTGTCATCGTCGCATCGAGCACCGCCTCGATACCCTCGAACGGGCAGGCGCGGCGCTGGATCAGTCCCCGGAGGCTTCGCTGATCGCCATCGAGAACAGCGTGCGCTTTATGGACGTGAGCGGCGTTCTGCACACGATCGACGAGGAAGAGAGCGTCTTCCCGCGCATCCGTAACGCCGCCAACCCGGACGAGATCGCGTACCTGGACAATCTCGAAGCCGAGCACCGTGAAGCCGACCAGGTATACCTGCGTTTGAAGGAAGTAGCAACCTCGTTGATGAACGGAGTCACACCGGAGGCGATCCCCGAATACCGGAATCTGGTGGCGAAACTGAGCGGGATGTATCGCAGCCACATCGCCTCGGAAGACCAAGTGCTGATGGAGCTCGGACGCCGCGTGCTGACGCCGTCCGAGCTCGAAGTGATCCAGAGCGAGATGCGCGCTCGCCGCGCGTCAGCTTGATCATCAAGGTACGCTAAGATTCGAATGTAAGCCGCAAGCAGTTCCGGCGGTGTTAGCAGTTTCCATGTAGTAAACGAGTGTGCTCGCGGGTCGAAGGCCGCTACTCAAAGCCTTCGCACCGTATTTCGAGGGCGGCCCT
>DASQDN010000006.1:0-7123 GCA_035634155.1 Bryobacteraceae bacterium
CACCAATTGGACGCTGGCGGTGATTTATTTTACCAGCGCGTTGCCCTTCCTGATGGCGGGCGTGATCGTCTCTTTGGTGATCAATGAGACCATCGAACGTGTCGACCGAGTGTACTTCTTTGATTTGATGGGCGCGGCTGCAGGATGCCTGGTGCTTGTGCCGTTCCTCAACATCGTGGGCGGGCCGAATACGGTCATTATCGCGGCGGTTGCGTTCGCCGCTTCCTCGGCCATTTGGTTTAATCTCGGCGGCTCGTCGCGGGGACGAATCGGCGGCGTCGCATTGGCGCTTTTCTTTGTTGCACTGATCATTCTGAATCTTCGGCTCCCCATCATCGACGTCAAGTTCGCTAAAGGTCAGCGCCTCGGCACGGAAAGCTACGTTCAGTGGAACAGCTTCTCGCGGATTGGGCTTGCCCCGGAGAAGGGGTCCGGCATGATGCTCATCGTCATCGATGCGGACGCCTCCACGGGCATTGCGAATTTCGATCTGGCGAGTTTGACTGAGCGCGATAAGAAGGACCTGACAACGCAGGGTCCGGGCTTCGTGTATCGGATCCGGCCCGGCGCGAAGACCTTGATCATCGGCCCGGGGGGCGGGTGGGATGTAGCTCGAGCGCTCGCGTCGGGCTCGAAGGACATTACGGGTGTCGAGATCAATCCCATCATCGCGAACACGATCATGCGGAAGAGGTTCCCGCATCTCAGCCGGAACCTTTATCTGAGGCCGGAAGTTCACATCGAGGTGGAGGATGGTCGTAGCTTCATTCGACGCAGTCCGGAGAAGTATCAGGTGTTGCAAGCCACTCTTGTGGATACCTGGGCATCCACCGCGGCCGGCGCATTCGCGCTATCGGAAAACAACCTCTACACAAGCGACGCCTTTTACGACTATTTGAGCCACCTGACTGACGACGGGATCCTCGCCTTTACACGCTGGGGATTCGATCCACCCCGCGAATCCTTGCGGCTATTGTCGCTAGCGAGGGTCGCGCTAAATCGCTTAGGTGAGCACGACTACAAGTCGCATGTGATGGTGGTTCGGGAAGGATCGGTAGAAGGGTGGGGCGCCCGGGACACGGTGCTGATTTCCCGCAAGCCGTTCTTATCGGAGGACGTTTCCAGGGCGCGCGCGGCTGCCCAGGAGGGTAACCTCCAGCAGGTCTATTTGCCGGGCGATCCTCCCACCAATCCCTTTGGCCAACTTCTGACGACTACCAACCCCGACGAGTTCTTTCGAAAGTACCAATACGACGTCTCGCCAGTGGACGATAACCGGCCCTTCTTCTTCTATACGGTGCAGCCGCAGGACCTGCTTAGCTTTCTGGCGAATCCAACGGGAAGCGCGGACTACAAGATCAATCGCGCCGTGCCGCTGCTTTTCGGATTGATGGGCATCAGCGTGGTTGCGACAATTGTGGTGCTCCTACTACCGCCTGTCGTGCTCGGAAGCCGGTTGCCGCGCGAACCGGGCGTGCTACGGATGCTGCTGTATTTCCTTTGCATCGGGATCGGGTACATTCTGGTGCAGGTGGCGCTGATTCAGAAGTTCGTCATGCTGTTGGGTCACCCGACATACGCGCTGACTGTGATCGTGTTTTCGATGTTGGTCTTCAGCGGTCTGGGTAGTTACTTTAGCCGGAGATTTGTCGCTTCAGACGATTCGAGGCTACGCCGCGTCCTAATCATCGTTGCCTTGCTGGTGTCGGGCCTGGCATTTCTTGCGCCTGTGATTTCGAATACAGGCGTCGTGTGGCCGCTGCCGTTGAAGATGTTGGTAACAGCTCTTTTGATTGCGCCCGCGGCCTTCATGATGGGGATGCCCTTCCCGAGCGGGTTATCGCGTCTTGAAAGGCTACACCCGGCGTCGGTCCGTTGGGCATGGGCCCTGAATGCGGCGTCGAGCGTTCTAGGTTCGGCTAGCGCGATCTTTCTCGCGATTTATCTTGGGTTACGTGAGACGCTGCTAGTGGGCGGCATTATGTACATAGGGGCGTGCCTAACAGTAATATCTGCACGCTCTACCCGTCGTACAACTGCGGCAATCGATTGATTCTATTTAGATTCACGATGGCCCTTCGATTGCGTTAACGGAGGCGGAGAGGTCTGCATGAAAATCGTTTACACGTCGTTAGTAGCTGCCGGTCTTTTGGTCGGTCAGAACAATAACGCAGCCAATAGTACGCAAACTGTCACATTAGAATCGCAGCCGATTTACCGGGTGACTGTAGTTTCCCGTACGGCTCAGGCGGTGAACTATCGTCATCGCAGTGGCGCTACCAAGATTAATTTCGCCGGCACCGCGTTGATGCCGAAAGCCCGTGGCGAGGCGAAGGTGGAGAGCAAGAAGGGCTATTTGGAAGTCGAAGTAGAGTTCGACGAGATGAACCCGGCGCAGAAGTATGGTCCCGAATATTTGACTTATGTTCTGTGGGCGATTACACCGGAAGGCCGGGCGCAGAACATGGGTGAAATCCTGCTCGATTCGGAAAGTCGGGGCAAGCTCAATGTGTCGACAGAGTTTCAGTCTTTCGGCATGATTGTGACGGCCGAGCCGTATTTCGCTGTCAGTCAGCCGAGTGATGTCGTAGTGATGGAGAACATCATCCGCGGCGATACGGTGGGCAAGGCTGATGTAATTGATGCTAAGTTCGAACTTCTGAAGCGCGGCGCGTATGTCTACAAGGCCGATCAATCGGCTTTGAAGAGCATGCCGGGCGATCCGAGCAAGACGCCGCTGTATCTGTGGGAAGCTCGCAATGCGGTGCAGATCGCGCGCTGGACGGGAGCCGACAAGTACGCCGGCGACTCTTTCCAAAAGGCGGCGCGCCTCTTGCAGCAGGCCGAAGATTACAAAACCCGCAAGCAGGACAAGCCGAGCTCGATGGTGGCTCGGGAGGCAGTGCAGACCGCGGAGGATGCCCGCTTGATCGCCCTGGAGCGTCAGGAGCAGGAACGGCTCGCCAACGAACGTCGTGCAGCGGCGGAACGTGAAGCGGCCGAGAAGGCAAAAGCCGCTGAAGCGCAGCAGCAACAGCAACTCGAAGCTGCGCGAAGAGCCGAGGCGGAGCAGAATACTCGCCTGGAGCAGGCGCGTCGCGCTCAAGCGGAAGCCGAGCGACAGGCGGCGGAACTGGCTCGCAGCCAGGCTCAAGCGGAGCGGCTCGCTGCGGAAAAGGCAAAAGCAGAGGCCGATGCGGCTCGACAAGCGGCGGTTGCTCAACAGCAGGAACTCGCCAAGCAGGCCGAGGCAGCTCGCTTAGCGGCCAGTGAAGCGGATCGTGCGCGGCTGTCCGCCGAGCAGGCCCGAGCCAATGCCGAGCAGGATAAGGAACGGCTGCGCCAGCAACTGCTGCAGCAGTTCAATATGATCCTGGAAACGCGTGACAGCGCGCGCGGACTGATCGTGAACATGTCCGACGTTTTGTTCGATACGGCCAAATACACCCTTCGTCCAGCGGCTCGCGAGAAGCTCGCGCGTGTTGGCGGTATCGTTCTGTCGCACCCGGGCCTGAAGATCGAAGTGGAAGGACACACAGATAGTGTAGGCAGCGATGAATACAATCAAAAGCTGTCCGAGCAGCGAGCCAACGCCGTGCGCGAGTATCTGCTGAGCCAAGGTTTGCAGGCGGGGTCGCTGACTTCGAAAGGCTTCGGTGAGTCGACTCCGGTGGCTTCGAACGATACAGCGGCGGGGCGCCAGCAGAATCGGCGCGTGGAACTCGTCGTCTCGGGTGAAGTGATCGGCACAAAAATCACCGAGATCCGCGGCACGACCTCGGCTCCAGCGCCTCAGCAGTAAACGCACGTCAGATCGGTAAACGGAAGGCGGGCTCCCTATAACAAGTAGGGAGCTCGCTTTTTCTAGGCCTGCATGTGGCGAAGGGCTTGGTCCAGCGCCTCCACGAAGAAGTACTCGCCCCACATGACGGACTCGTTCACGCCGAGTTCTTTATGCACGTGGTACACGCCGCCCTTCAAGATCCCTTCCCAGCCCGGCGTATTACTGGCCAGATGGTTTTCACATAACGCACGGAGGATGCGAAGCGCGCTTGTCCAGTACAGATGCCCTTTCATCGGATCGGGTACCTGACGGCATAAGCGGAGTAGACCTGAGGCCGCGATTGCCGCAGCAGAAGTATCCACCAGCTTCCGGCTTTCCGGCGGCGCCTGGAAATCCCATGGCGGAATTCCGTCGGCAGGCGAATGGGTGATGTAGTAGTCGGCACACGCTTGCGACGTTTCCAGGAAGCGTGGATCGCGGCTGTACTCGTAGCAGGTATTGAATCCGTACAACGCCCAAGCCAGCCCTCGCGACCAGCACGAATCGCCGCGGAAACCTTGTTGCGTAGTTTGTCGCAGGAACTCGCCGGTGTCCACGTTGAAGATGCCTTCGTGCGCGGTCGAGCCGTCCCCTCGAACCAGCACCTTGCGCGTAGTCAGCGCGTGCCGCGTAGCGATGTCACGCAATGATCGGTCCCCGGTCTCACGCGCAGCGTAGTAGATGATTCCAATGTTCATCATGATGTCGATGAAGATCGAATCTTCGGCGATGAACGAGCGCAGGAAGGCGCCTTGCTGATTAAACCGCTCCGCAAGCGTCTGGCCGGCCTGCACGAGCACGTCGTTCAATTCCGGGCTCTTTGTGAGCTGATACCAGCGGTAATACGTAGATATGAAAATGAAGCCCAAGTCGTGCACTTCATGGTCGAACTTGCGGGGCTCCAGAGGTTTCGAGTAGCGGACGGCGTTCTCAAACCACCACTCGCTGTCAGAGGCGTTCGGTCCCTGCCCGCGGTGGAAGATCCACATCATACCAGGGAGGAAGCCATCGCACCAATGAGTCCACACAGGCTTGTCGTGCCGCCACTTTCCTTGTTCGGTGTGTAGGGGATAATAACCGGGGTCCCGGGTCACTAGGCCGCGCACTTGCCGCTGCGCGAATTGATAGGCATCTTCGAAGAGTCGCCGATCGCTATCAAGTTCGAATTGAATCACTGGTTTTCCTCTGTTTGCACCGGCTGCGTCCGAAATTCTAAAGGCAACCCGCGGCGAAAAGTTAGTTTATCTCCCTGCACGAAGAATGCTCCCTGCTCATCCGTCTTGACTAAAGGCGCGCGAATCGAGCCGAGGGTGTTCAGCGCCACTTGCGCAGCCGGCGCATCCGCCAACTCTGCGCGCACCCTGGCCCGGAAATTCTCCCATTCCAACTCGAAGAAATCGAATCCAACAATCCACCCGTTCGGCTGCGTGTATCGGCGTAACGCAATCACGCGTCCATGGACGAGCGCGCCCTTGGGGGCGACCAAACCCGAACCCAACTTTACTTCTTTCTTCAGGATAGCCGTAACAGGGTCGCCCACGGCGGAGACTCCGGACGTGATCGGAGTTTCCAGCGCCGCTCGTAGCGTTAAACCTGCAGGCACATGGAGTGTGCGCTCCGGCTGTTTAACGCCGCTTTGCTTCGTTGCGTCGGCATCTTCGAAGCTGATTGTCGATTCGCCGGCATATTGGCGGCAGCCTGTGAAGGTTGTGAGATTGATGTTTTCCTGACCGTCCCGTGCTGCCATTCGCAATTCAGCTTTTGCGGGTAGCAGGAAGTCCTCGCCTCCGAGATCCACCCTTTGATAATCAATGGTGTCGGCTGCTGAGGCGATGCCCAACTGCGCAGGAATATCATCGGCGTGGACCTGCAGCCGCAGCACTTGCAGCGTCTTCGCGTCCACCCAGAAGCTGCCGTGATAGCCGACTGTAGCTTGATGGGGAGGTGACCGCAACGTGTACCCACTCATGGCCAAAGGCACAACATAATCCCACCGCAGCGCCTGACGTCCATCATTCATCGTCCAGTCGCCCGCGAATGTAAACCTCGGCGCTGCCGATTGAAATACGGACTTTGCATGCAATGCGAAATTGCCGCTGCCGATCGCGCCGCCTTTCACCATGTCCACAATCTTGGTGTCCTGGAAGTTCTTCGATCCCGGCCAGGCAAACAGCTCGTTGCCTTCGACGAGAGCGACTTCGATGCGGACCACGTCCAGCAACTGCATGCGCCCGGTGGCCGAGCGTCCAGTGCGTTCAATGTTAAGCAAGCACGTGTAATTCGGCAGCCGCAAGAGAAGGTCCGACATGTGTGCGCGGACTCGCGCCAGCAGCAGCACGTCTCTAGGGATGTCATGCGTCGCCTCCGACTGCGCGCGAAGGACCGGCGGCAGAGAGCATACAGCAAGCAGGAGGACGCAAATACCCCGCATCCGCCCATTGTAACGAGGTGTCGATGGGTTCGATCTGCTACCATCGGCAAAGTCTATGCCAGCAAAAGTAACGATTCTTAGAAACGGTCCCATTCGTATCGAAGGGGATTTCGAGATCCAGGATTTTGAGGGAACCAACTTCGGACTGGCCGGGCGACAGGTAATTTCACTGTGTCGCTGCGGTCTCGCCGAGAACAAACCGTTTTGCGACGGTACCCACGGCCGCCAGGGCTTCAACTCCGAGTGCAAGGCTCGCGACCTGCCACCGCCTAAGCCGAAGGTGTAACCATGTTGCGACAGATCCTGCTCGCCGGCGCACTGGCTGGAACTGCCCTCGCGCAGCGCGCAGTGGACGTTCGCGGCACCGTAGGTGTGGCGGAGTTCGTCGACGATTCTCAAACTCACAAAACCTTCGGCGGGTCGGCGCGTGTGTATTTGACTCGCCGATTCGCCGTCGAACCGGAGATCCAGTACATGCGGCTGAACAGCTACCACAGCGATTGGCTGTTCATGCCGAACGTCTCGTTCGATTTCCGGTCGCTCGACAAGCGCGTAGTTCCTTATGCGATCGGCGGAGTTGGATATACGCGTGTCACAGACGGTGTCTTCCGGAGTTTCACAGTGGACACGTGGGTTGCCGAAGGGGGCGCCGGCGTCAAGCTGTACTTAAACCCGAGGGTGTTTGTCGCGCCAGAGTTTCGGATCGGCTCAGAGGTTTACGCGCGGGCAACAATCAGCGTGGGATATACGTTCGGCAGATAAGACAGAGCCCGTCCGGGTCGAACGGGCTCTGCCTACGGGGACTGCGCTACTTCTTAGTCGCGGGTAGCTTGCGGTACATGATGTCCTTAAACATCGGAAAGCTTCCC
>DASQDN010000007.1:0-17089 GCA_035634155.1 Bryobacteraceae bacterium
AGGTTTCCCGCCTGACAGTGGAAGCGCCGCGCAACGCAATCCTGCGCGCGCACTCGATCTTCGATCCGCAGATCGTTTCCTCGTTTACTCCGACCCGGAACGCACGCCCGGTGGCGACGCGCATTATCGGTGACCAGCAGCAGCTCGGAGCTGATGTGGCGAGTTCGCTTTCGCAGCAGTTTTCGTTGCGCGGCCAGCAGGTGCTGCCTACGGGCACCACCTACAGCGTCGGTTACGACGCCAATCGCTTCACCAGCACCAGCACGGACAACCAAGGCAATCGAGCGGCGCCGCAGATCCAGGGCAACCTCGCTCTTAACTTCACCCAGCCGCTGCTGCGAAACCGCGGGGCCTACCTCACCAAGCTCCCGATAACGATCGCTCGGGGCCGTCTGAAGTCGACCGAATTCAACATCGAGGACCAGATCCTGCGCTTGCTCGCGACCGCGGAGAACGCTTACTGGGACGTCGTCTCGGCTCGCGAAACACTCCGTGTGCAGGAGCAGTCACTGGCGCTGTTCGGCGAGTCGCTGAAGCGTTCTCAAAGAGAGCTAGAACTTGGGGCTTTGTCGGAACTGGAAATCTTCCAACCCCGCGCTCAGTATGCGAACGCTGAGATCCAGGTGACGCAAGCCAAGTTCCGGTTGCAGCAGGCGGAAGATGCTCTGCGGCGGCAGATCTCGGCCGACTTGATCCCTGCCGTACGCGAGTTGCCGATTGTGCTCACCGAAGACGTCGCGCCCCCGACGCAAACGGAGATCAATCGTGATGATTTGATCAACAAGGCGTTGTCGCGGCGGCCGGACTTGCTGGCGAGCCGGCAAACGATGGACATCACAAACCTCCAGATCCAGCAGGCAGCCAACGGCCTTCGACCGGACCTGCGGCTCACCGCCAATTACGGATCCTTCGGCCGCAATTCGTACTTCTCGCCCGAACAGAACCGCTTGGTTGCGGCCGGACTTGGCGAATCGATCAGCCAGATGTTTGGATGGAGCTATCCGGTCTACGGCATGGGCCTCCAACTCACTTTGCCGCTTCGTGACCGCCGCGCTTCGGCCGACTATGCCGACGCCGTGGTGAGCAAGCGCCTGGAAATGCTTCGTGTTCGCAGCCTGGAGCAGACCGCGCGATTGGAAGTGCTCAACGCGATCACTCAGGTGGAGAACAGCAAGGCCAGTATCGAACTCGCGAAGATCTCTTTGGACTTGGCGCAAAAGCGCGTGGACGCCGACCAGAAGCGATTCGACCTTGGCGCGATCACAATGTTCTTCCTGTTGGATGCGCAGACGCAGTTGACGCAGGCGCAGTCGGCGCTGGTGAACCAGACGGTCCAGTATCGGCGCAATCTCACCAATCTGCTACGCGTGACTGGCGATCTGTTATCCGAGCGCGGTATCGCGATTCAGTAGACAGACGATTTTCCTTCGTACATTGTGGGCGGGACGTGATCCCGCCCTTTTTCGTGTGCCGAGCATGTTCGACAGCTTGAGGGTGAAAGTCCCTTTGACAACCGGATGAGGTGAAGTCATAGCGAAGCGCAAGGGCGTCGTCGCGAGACGGGGTCTGAAACAAGCGTGGAGCAAAAGCGCGAGCCGATGAACAAGAACCGGATACGAGGCATACGGTGTCGGACGAGCGGGCGAATGACCGCGAAGTCCATATCCATCAAGGGCACTGGTTGTAAATCCGGCTGTTGCGCGTTGATGGCGGTCGAGCTTACCTCGAGAGATCTGCCGGTTGTTCTGGATTCAGGAATGAGGGTGAAGCGATTCGCCCTAACCGATCGGCAGAAGTCAGCAGAGTGCGTAGTAGGAGTGGAAGCTCTGAAGCCCCGAACGCTCCTGCGGAAGGAGGTTAATGGGAGTGGAGAGTAGACGGCGCGACTCCTGAGTGACAGGCGGCAGAAGAACCAGCTAGAGCTGGCCTTTGCAGAATAGGGGTGAAGCCCCGGAGGGCCTCGCGGGAGGGACCGAATCGCTCGCGGCGAAGCGCGGGATCGAACCCCCGGCCATCGGCGAACCGGAAACGAGTCAAGGCCAACAAAGGAAGCGCTGGGGTGGACGGAATGACCGTTCATGAATTGCCAGACTTTCTGAAACAGCACTGGCCAGCAATGCGGGACCGTTGTTGAGCGGGACCTATCAACCGCAGCCGGTGAAGCGGGTGGAAAATCCGAAGCCAGATGGGAGCAATGCGAGAGTTTGGCATTCCGACGGTGCTGGATCGGTTTATCCAGCGGGCGGTGATGCAGGTTCTGCAACGCAAATGGGATCGGACGTTTTTCCGAACACAGCTACGGCTTTCGTCCCAGGCAATCGGCGCATCAGGCGATGGAGGCGGTGCAGAGAAGTACATCACCGCGGGCTACCGCTGGGTGGTGGACCTGATTTAGAGAAGTTCTTCGACCGGCAGGGCGGGCCGTTATCGCCGCTGCTATCAAATATCGTGCTGGATGAGTTTAACCGGGAGTTGGAGGGACGCGGACTTCGGCGCCTTTTATCCACTTGGTCAGGCGCAGCTACCCCAACTGGTCACCTTGGGGGAAACGCTTTCTTCCTGGTCTGAAGAGATTGCCGGTAGGTGGCGATTTAGCCGGAAGAACGGAATCACCGAAGGCTTTCACACCAAAATGGAAGTCCTCCAGCGCCAAGCCTACGGCTTCCGCAACTTCGATAACTATCGACTCGGAGTTAAGGTTTGTGTTCTTAGATCAGCTCAAGGGCAGAGGGTGCCCCCGTCTTCGGCGTAGAGCCCTCCGTTTTCGGCGTAGAGCCGGGATTTGGTGGACCTGATCGGGTTCGAACCGATGACCTCTTCCATGCCATGGAAGCGCGCTCCCAACTGCGCCACAGGCCCACTCTCGGGCTGGAACTGAACACCATATTAGCACAGGGCGTTCTCCGCGGTAACCTACATGGGAACGCGTGAATACAGTTGTCGTCGTCGCCGGACCTACCGCTTCCGGCAAATCTGACATCGCGCTCGACTTGGCCGAGTTCTTCGGCGGCGAGATCGTGAACTGCGATTCGGTCCAGTTGTACCGCTACATGGACATAGGCACAGCCAAGACGCCTGTGTCGCAGCGGCGAGGTATCCCCCACCACCTGATCGACATCCTTGATCCGGACGATATCTTCACCGCGGGCGACTACCAGCGAAACGGTCGTGCGGCATTGGCAGAAATTGCATCGCGGGGCCGACTGCCCGTGGTCGTCGGCGGCACCGGCTTCTACCTGCGCGCGCTACTTCATGGGCTGTTCGACGGTCCGGCACGCAATGACGAACTCCGCGCGCGTCTGGCACGACGCAAACCCGGTTCGCTGCATCGCCTGCTTTCGCACTTCGATCCCGTGGCAGCCTCACACATTCACGCGCACGACACCAACAAGCTGATTCGTGCCCTGGAAGTTCGCCTCCTGACCCGCCAGCCGATCACGAGCCTTTATGCCCATAATCGGGAGCCGCTGCAAGGCTTTCGCGTCCTCCAGATCGGCCTCGACCCGCCCCGCGACCAGCTCGCCCGGCAAATCGACGAGCGGTGCGCGCGGATGTACCTCGACGGCTTGGTCACCGAAGTTCAACAGATCGTAGCGATGGGCTATTCGCGCGATGCCAAGTCACTCCAATCGATTGGCTACCGGGAAGCCATGGCATGCCTGGATGGCAAAATGTCCATGACCGAGGCCCTGGAGCGAACGCAGGCAGCCACACGTCAGTATGCGAAACGCCAGCGCACGTGGTTCCGGCGCGACCCCGACATTACGTGGTTTCAAGCCTTCGGGAATCAGCTTGAGACGAGCGAAGCGATAAAACGTCACGTCGGCGCGCGTTTAAATAGGTGAAATATTTTTTCGTTATTTAACGGAACCAATTTCCTGTCAGGTCGTAATACACGTGTAAGCTTCAACGCGCATATACGGGGATACGACATATGAAAAAACTGGCATTGACATTTGCAACTCTCGGGCTCGCCGCGGCGAGCGCCGCGTCTACCTACAAGGTCACACTCCATCAGCCAACACTCATCGCCGGGAAGGAACTTAAGCCCGGTGTGTACAAGGTGGAAGTGAACGACACCACCGCCAGACTATCGCAAGGAAAGGAGTCCGTGGAAGCTCCTGTGAAAACGGAGACGGCGGAAAGCAAGTTCCGCGACACCTCAGTGCGATACCGGAATGGCGACGGCAAATACCGAATTGAAGAGATCCGGATCGGCGGAACAGCCACCAAACTGGTGTTCGCAAACTAGGCTCCTCCGACGGTGCGATAAGGGGCCGCCTCCGGGCCCGGCACGCTACAATAGATCCTATGCAGTTGTTGCGAGCCGTGGTATTTGTGTGTCTGTGCGCCGGCTCCTTGTCGGCCCAAAATGTATTAGTATTGCCGTTTTTCAATACCACGGGCTCCAATAATCTGGAGTGGGTTGGTGAGAGTATTTGTCAGACAATTCGCGAGGCGCTCGCCTCCGAGGGCGTGCTCACACTCGACCGGCAGGCGCGCGAAGAAGGGTTCCGTCGACTCTCGGTAAAGCCCTACACCGTGCTGACGAAGGCGACGGTGATGCGAATGGGCGAGTCGCTAGATGCCGACCAGGTTATCTTCGGATCCTTCCAAGTCACCGCGCCCGAAGGTCAGGATCGGTCGAAAGGAACCATCCGGATCCATGCGCAGGCGATCGACTTACGTAAAGCGCGTCGCGGCCCCGAGTACTCCGACCATGGGCCGCTCGATGATCTGGCGCGGCTGCAGTCGCGCATCGCATGGCAGACGATGGAGTTCGTGCTCGCCGATCGTCGTCCGACCGAGCAGCAGTTTCGTCAGCGGCTGCCGGTGATACGTCTGGATGCGCTCGAAAGCTACGTGCGCGGTACCCTGGCCGGAGCCGCCGATCAGAAGCTGAAGTATTTCACGCAAGCGATTCGCCTGGACCCCAATTATTCGCGCGCGAACTTCGAAATAGGGCGCCTGCATTTCGAGCGCAGGGCTTATCGCCCTGCCGCTGAAGCCCTGCAGAAGGTGCCCACGACAGATGTGAGGTATCGTGAGGCTACATTCCTGCTTGGCTTGTGCCGTTATTATCTGGCCGATTTCGCCGCGTCCGAGCGAGCGTTTCAAACTGTTGCTCAGCAGGTTCCCTTGAATGAAGTCATCAACAATCTCGGGGCAGCCCAGTCGCGCTTGAATCAGACAGCAGTCGCGCTTGAGAATTTCAAGAAGGCCATGGAAGGCGATCCGGCCGATCCCGCCTACCATTTCAACGTGGGCTATGCGTTGCTGCACCAGGGTGACTTGGACGCGGCGGCGGAGCGATTTCGGGCGGTGCTGGCTCGAAATCCCGATGACGCCGAGGCCACAACCATGCTGGGGCGTTGTCTGCGGAAATCAGCGGCCAAGGCGCCTGTGCGCAGCGAAGGTTTCGAACGGCTGAAAGAGAATTACCAGGAATCCGCGTATTGGCAGCTAAAAGCGGTACTGGAGCCGAAACGCTAGGCCGGACAGATATAATCAAACTTCATGCTCGAAGCCTTTGGCCTCTCGGACCCGGGCTGCATCCGGTCCAATAACGAGGACTACTTCCTGCTTGCGCCTTCGCTCGACTTGTACCTCGTCGCAGACGGGATGGGCGGAGCGCAGGCCGGAGAGCATGCATCCAAACTCGCCGGCGATACCGTGGCCGATTATGTTTGGTCGGCTAGCGAACGGTCGGGCGACGTGCTGTTGCGAGCCCTTGCGGAAGCGAATCGAAGAGTGATCGACGCTGCCGAAGCAGACCCAACGTTGCACGGCATGGGAACCACAATGACAGCGGCGTGGAAGTTGGGCTCCGAGGTGCTCATCGCAAACGTGGGCGATAGCCGAGCCTACGTGTACATGGGCGGCGAACTCCATACCGTCACCGACGATCAGACGTGGGTGAATGAGGTGGGACGCCGCCTCGGCATCGGCGAAGATCAACTGAAGGTTCACTCTATGCGCCACATGCTCACGATGGCGATTGGCGTCAGCCCGACTCTGCGGATCAACTCGTATGCGGTGCCGCTCGAGACGGGCGCCCAGTTTCTTTTGTGTTCCGACGGTCTGCATGGTGTGGTGGATACGACGGCCATCGGTGAGATTCTTGCTTCCGATCTCGCACTAGAAAGCAAGTGTCACGCGTTAATCGATGCCGCCAAACAGGCGGGCGGCCCGGACAACATCACGGCCGTACTTCTCTCCGTCGTTTAAGGCTTTCTCTTGCACTCGCCGCGATCTTTTGTACGATCGCGGCTCCCCTTAAAAGCCAGACACTTCTTCGTATCCAGATGCTGGAAGGCGAAGGCGTAGTAAATGCGGCCGGCGCTCGCAGCCAACGGCCGATTGCAGTTCAACTCACCGACGAAACCGGAAAGCCACTGGAAGGCATAGCGGTCAGCTTTCGCTTGCCCGAGGAAGGTCCTGGCGGCGCTTTTGAAAGCGGTATGAAAACGGAAGTCGTCATCACCAGCGCCGATGGGCGAGCTGCGGTGCACGGCATTCGTTGGAATCGCACCCCAGGTCCGTTTCAGATTCGAATCACCGCCGCGAAAGGCGAATCGCGCGCCGGTTCCATCTGTTCGCAGTACATATCCGATTCGCCCGTGGGCAAAGCGTCCGTCTCCACGCGCGGCGGTGGTGGCATGAAGAAGTGGATCGCGGTCGCATCCATTGCCGCGGGGGGCGCCGTGGTGGCCGGCTTAACCGTGGGCAAGACGGCGGCTACGCAACAACCGGGCCAACCTCCAGCCGTGGCGCAACCCATTCAAATCGGAACCCCAACCATCTCGGTAGCGAGGCCCTGATATGACGCGACGATTCTGCCTGATGTTGTTGAGCCGCGCGGCTGCTGCGCAAATCATGAAGCCCAGGATCGGCTACATCGTGGATCGCGAGAACAATCTGCGGGCGATCGAAGGCGTCGCAGGCGCATTCACCGTCAGCTCGCCGCTTCAGCGCGGTGTGCTTTCAGCGGCGTTCTCCGGCCGTTCGCTCGTGATCAAGACCGGGAAAGAGCTGCGAATCGACACGCGCTGTTTCGATGCTCTGGAAGGCCCCGCCGTAGTCGTGTTCGATTCGAAAGGCGAAGCGGCCGAGATCTTCTTCCCGTCAGCCCAAGTACTGTGGACGTGGCATAACGGCGAATTCCTCGCCGCTCGCGCGTTGGACGTCGTCGCCGACGTTTACGTTAGGGACGGAGAGTTGCTCGTCCGTGGCGTGCCAGTACGTCTTCCAAGGCGCGTTATGCACGTGGCGCATTTAGGTGAAGGATGGCTTGCAGCTTACGCGGAAGACTGCGTATACGCAGTTCGCGGCGAGCAGGTTTTTGAGTTACCCGAGGGCGGCGCGGAATGAAACGTTTCGCGGCATTGTGCCTGCTGTTTGCAACTGCTGCCACCGCGCAGATGAAGCTTGTGCAGGTCACGGGGCCGGCTTCGGAAAAAGACCTGCCGGCCGTGCTCGCTTTGGGCGCCGTAGCGGTGGGCGAAAGCACTACCGTTACGCTACGCGTTCGCAACATCGCGCAATCCACCTTGGTGGTTCGGACGGTAGTGCTTGCCGGTTCAGGATTCACAATGAGCGGGCAGCCGACACTGCCGCATCAGCTTGCGCCCGGACTGAACATGGATGTTGAGGTCCGCTTCTCACCGCGAGACTACGGGACGTACAGCGCCAGCTTCAGCGTGAACGGCGTCAGTGTCATGTTGACCGGCTCCTCTACGGCCGCTGCGGTGCTGATGACGGGCGGCGCGCAGATCCCGTCAAGCTCCGTTGTCGACCTCGGGCTTGCCGAACGGGGCGCGCGAATAATCAAGACCTTTCGTCTAGCGAATACCACTCCCGAGCCGGTAAGCGTGCAGACCGCGAATGTGACTGGCAACCACTTCCAGTTGGCGCAGGATCTGCCGCTTCCACTTGAGCTTGCGCCCGGCAACGCCTACGAGTTCAACGTTGTGTTTGCGCCGAGCGCATCGGGCGTATTCCAGGGGGCGATCGCGATCAATGGACGGGCCTACCGAATCACCGGCGCCGCGCATGAACCTCCTTTTCCGAAGCCGACGATTGTTGTCGATCTTCCGAACGCGACAAGTGCTCAGCAGGGCAAGGTATCGGTGCGCTTGGGCGAGCCCTCGCGCGCAATCGGGTCCGGCACGCTTCGCATCGAGTTTCGTGCCTCATCCGGGGCGGTGCTAGATGACGAAGCCGTCCGCTTCACCCGGGGCACGCCCAGGACTGCGGCGTTCAGCATCACGGAAGGCGCTCAAACGCCCGTTTCTGAGTTCACGTTCCAAACGGGCACCACCGCAGGCACGATCGTCTTTACCGCCGAAGTTGGAGGTTGGACGTCAACAGCTACCATGGAGATCGCTCCCCAAACCGTGCACATCGACCGAACTCGAGCTATTCGAAACGGATCCATGCTGGAAGTTGAGATCACCGGCTATGACAACACACGCACGCTAGATGCCATCGCCTTCACTTTCTACACAGCGCGTGGAGACGCAATTCAGCCCGGAGCCATTCGGGTCAGCGCAGCGCCGGATTTCCGGCGACACTTCGAAGGGTCCGTCGCTGGCGGAGCGTTCGTAATGAGGGCGGTATTCCCGGTCGCCGGCGCCGTCGCCGACATCGCCTCTGCTGAAGTGAAGGTGACCAACTCAGCCGGCACTACGGAGTCGGGTAAGATTCAGTTGCAATGACCCGCGTCGCGCTTACGATTGCCGGATCCGACCCCAGCGGCGGAGCAGGCATTCAGGCGGACCTCAAAACATTCCATAGGTTTGGCGTATACGGCGAAGCCGTAATTACGCTCATTACCGTGCAGAACACGCGCACCGTCAGTCGCGTTGAATGTCTGGACCCGGCTCTGGTGGCTGAGCAGATCCAAGCGGTGATCAGCGACATCGCGCCGCACGCGGCAAAGCTTGGCGCATTGGGCGGGAAAACGGTGGTAGCAGCGGTGGCTGAGCTAGCAGGCGCTTTCAACTTCCCGCTAGTGGTCGACCCCGTCATGATCAGCAAACACGGGGCGCCGTTGATGGCAGAGGATGCGCGTCGAGCGATGCTGGAGCGAATCGTTCCCGTGGCCTTCCTGCTAACACCGAACCTGCACGAGGCAGAGGCACTGACGGGTGAGCCCGTATCGGATCTCGCGGGCATGAAACGCGCGGCCGAACTTCTCCGTCGCGCCGGCGCGCGCAACGTGCTCGTCAAAGGCGGACACTTGATCGGCGCTGCCACGGACGTGCTCTTCGCAGAGGGTCAATTTCACGAGTTCACAGCCGAGCGCTTCGACACACCGCATACCCACGGCACCGGGTGCACGTATTCATCGGCGATTACGGCAGAGTTGGCCAAGGGCACTCCGCTGGTGGAGGCGGTCGGGATTGCGAAGCAGTTCATCGCGCGGGCAATCCAGACGCATCCGGGCTTAGGCCACGGGGCAGGTCCGGTGAATCACCATGCGTGAGAATTGCTAGTCGATGACCGACAAGCATCGGGTTCCCGCCGCCGGTGCAGCAGGACCAGAATTGCACGTTGTATCCCCAAACACAGGGGTGGATTTCGACTCGATCACGGCTGTCGTAGTGATACCCTTGCTTCCGTCGGGTGAAATCGTTGCGATCGCGCAGAACGAGGCGTCGACATTCCTGGCGGACACATATGAGTCGATGAGCTGTCGGTTGAAGAGACAGCAAGACGCGAGGCGTTAGAGGAAGCTGCCATCCGACTAGGTGAACTGACGCGCGTGGCCTACTTGCGATCGCCGGTAGCAACTGGGTCGGGTTCAAGCACGCACATCGCGGTGCTACCGGGTCGGGTCACCGAAGTCCTCCTCTTCGGCAACCACAACGATCCTTAAGAGCGAATCATTACATCCGTTCGCGACTTCCTCGCCCATTACTTGGCAGGTGAGCCGCAGATCATAAAAGAACTCGTGAAGCGCGCGATGGATGCGCTCTCTCCGGAAACTCGGACTAATACTTCGGAACGCTAGGATCGACCTTGTCGCTCCAGGCGAGGATGCCGCCCTTCATGTTGCGGACGCGCTTGAAGCCGGCCTGCTTGAGTATGTCGACAGCCTTCGCGCTCCGAGTGCCGCCCTTACAATGCATGACGATCTCGTCGGCCGTATTCAACTCATTCATGCGCTTCTGAACTTCACCGAGCGGAATCAGCTTCGCCTGCGGGATGCTGCAGATCTGGTACTCGTGGGGCTCACGCACATCGATCAAGATGAAGTCGTCGCCGCGATCGATCTTCTGCTTCACTTCTACCGGATCGATATCGCCAGTTGCTTCCACCACTTCCTCCTGTCCACGGCCGAGGCCGCAGAACTCCTGATAGTCGATCAGCTTCGTGACCGTAGGATGGTCGCCGCAAACGGGGCATTCGGGATTCTTCCGCAGCTTCAGCTCACGGAAGCGCATGGCCAGCGCATCGTATAGCAACAAGCGGCCAACCAGCGGCTCGCCGGTCCCCAGAATCAACTTCACGGCCTCGGTGGCTTGCACCAAACCGATCAGACCGGGGAGAATGCCGAGCACTCCGCCTTCCGCACAACTTGGAACCAGGCCTGGGGGCGGCGGCTCCGGATAAAGGCAGCGATAGCAAGGGCCGCCTTCATACGCGAACACGGTTGCCTGACCCTCGAAGCGAAAAATCGATCCATAGACGTTCGGCTTCTTCAGCAGTACGCAGGCGTCGTTTACCAGGTAACGCGTGGGGAAATTGTCCGTCCCGTCGATCACCATGTCGTACTGACCGAACAGCTCAAGGGCGTTGTCGCTGTTAAGCGCGACGTCGTACTTATCGAGCTGCACGTAAGGATTGATGTCGTGCATCGTCTCGGCGGCCGAGTCAAGCTTCTTCTTGCCGACGTCCTTCGTGCCGTGGATCACCTGGCGCTGCAGATTCGTGTGATCGACCACGTCGAAGTCGACCATGCCGATACGACCGATGCCGGCGGCTGCCAAATACATCCCGAGCGGCGCTCCCAACCCGCCGGCGCCCACCATCAGCACCTTCGCGGACTTCAGCTTCAACTGACCTTCCATGCCGACTTCCGGCATGATCAGGTGGCGGCTATAGCGGAGGACTTCCTCCTTAGAAAGCGTTGGAGTTGCGACCGGTGCTTCAACCGGCATAAAGGCCTCCGGCGATGCTGGGAACAATGGACAACGTGTCGCCGTCCTTCACCTCAGTCTTGTCTTTGTTCAGATAACGGATGTCCTCGTCATTCAGGTATACGTTGACGAAGCTCCGCAACTTGCCCTCGTCGGTAAACAAGTGCTTGCGCAGATCGCCGAACTGCGTCGTAAGGGCTGTGAGAACTTCGCCCACCGTGGCTCCGTGGAGGTCCACTGTATCTTTCTTTTCCGCGTACTGACGCAGAGGCGTAGGTATTAAGACTTTGGCCATATTAGTTGTTCTTTGTCCGCATGGGTCTGATCGGGATCCGGCAAAAAGCTATTTGCGTGATCGAAGACCCCATTCTTCACCGAAAGGACCACGAACGAATACCACGGGCACGAGTTCTCCAGGTCTGTCTTGGAGAAGTATGCGTCGCAATCCGGGTGCGAGTGAAAAATCCCGATCAAGTCCATGCCGCGCCGGCGTGCCTCGGAATCTGCGCGCAGCAGATCTTCCTGGCGGAGCTGGTACATAGCCCCTTGCTCGCCTGCGAAAGCGTTCTCAAGCTCGACAGCAACCTTCACCGTCTTCTCGGAACCGTCGCTCGAGCCGAGCATTGCGCCGCAGCACTCATTCGGGTAGGTTTTCTGTGCGTGGGATACCATCACGGCCCACGCTTCCGGTTCAATCCTGATCATCCCAGAAGTGTTCGCTCAAGTATTTGTCTGCACCATCGCACGCAATGGTGACGATGACGCCTTCGTTGATCTGCCGAGCGAGGTGCCGCGCGGCGACAACGTTTGCCCCGGTGGATATTCCCACCAGCAAGCCTTCGTACCGTCCGAGTCGCCGCACCATCGCATAAGCATCTTCGGTTTCCACCCACACGTTACCGTCGGGCAGGGACTCGTCGTAAATCCCAGGAACGATGGCCGTGGGCATGTGCTTCAAGCCTTCCAGTCCGTGAAAACCGGTGGAAGGTTGGGCCGAGTAACACTTCACATGAGGAGCATCGTGACGCAAGCGCCGCGTTACACCCATGCATGTGCCGCTGGTACCCATTGACGCCACAAAGTGCGTCAATCGGCCGCCCGTTTGTCGCAGAATCTCGGGGCCAGTGGTGTAGAAATGCGCCTGCCAATTCGCAGGATTGTTATATTGATCTGGGTAGAAATACGCAGCCGGATTCTCGGCGTACACTTCGCGGCACTTGCGGATAGCCCCATCGGAACCCTCACCCGGATCGGTCGCGATGATCTCTGCCCCATACGCCTTCAGAATTCGCTTCCGCTCGGGCGAAGCATTAGCCGGCAGGCATAATCGCACTCGATACCCGCGCGCAGCGCCGATCATGGCGTAGGCAATACCGGTGTTGCCGCTGGTGGCATCCAGCAGGATCTTGTCGCGTGTCAGCAGGCCGCGGCGCTCGCCATCGAGCACCATGTTCAAGGCCGGCCGATCTTTTACCGAGCCGCCTGGATTACGCGACTCGTCCTTAACGAAGATCTGGACGCCAGGAGTTTCCGCGCTGATGGTCCGCAGATAGACGAGCGGTGTGTTCCCAATCTGGTCCAGCAGATCATGACCGGACACGTCGACGACATGCGTCATAGGAGGCGCGGCAGCCATTGAATTTCCCGATTGTACCAATCCCTGTCGAGATTGGGAGATTGACACGCCTTTTTGGATGCGAGTAGTTGGACAGAGGATGCAAGGGCGTGAAGGAGTAAGGTGAGCCCGCCGAACAGGCGACGGGCTCAAGGGAAAGACCGTTGCCGATCTAGCGCCGCGTCCGACCCAGATACGCCGCACACGCTAACAACCCGCTGCCAAGAAGTCCCATGGTTCCGGGTTCCGGAACATCCGGCGGGACCGACCGGGCATTCGGGCGCTGCACCAGGAGCAACGGCTGGTTACCACCGGCGAAGCTCTGGTCGAGGACACCAAACTGAACCGTAAAGACACCCCCATTCGGCACGGCTCCGTTGAAGAAGTCGAGGAAGTCCCGGACGTCGGTGACCTCATCCGCCTGAACATTGGCGAAAGCGCTGGAAGTGCGCGCGATCGACCCACCCTGGTCAAAGCTCAATCCGTCGTTGTTGTTGGATGTGCTGTAGCCCGCTGGTACGAAGCCGGGGTAAGGGAGGACGTCGGACCCATCGTTTCCGTCCAGCGGGTCAAGCAGCTCGTTCGCGATCCGAGTCCAATTTGTACCTGTGTTGTTAGTGATGGTCTTGACGACCGTGTAGGACACGTCCAGATCAAGACCGCTGAGTTCGAGGACGCCCACAGCGTTGGACGTCCAGGTCTCGGAAATGTTAATGGTGTTGCCCACGACACTGAAGCCGAGAGCCGAAATCCCCACGTTTGAAGCGTGCAGCGAGACTACCGGTACCGCCAAGACAGCGGTCGAGCTAGCCAGCGCCAACACGGCTATGGATGTTGCGATTTTCATCAGGTTTGTTCCTCCGAAAAATCCTAGGGGCGTGCTACGTTTAGCATCGTCAGGAAGTATAAGAGCATAACCTTAGTTTTACAAGCCCTAAATCTTACAGGTTCTAAGGTGTCAGCGCATAACTTATCTTTTGTTTGGACCGGATAAGGCACGCGGCAAGTAGTTGATTTAAGAACACTTGTGGGATCGGAAGAATGTCGGGCAATTTGCGATTGGCGTACACGTATTTCAAACACGTGTGATCGCAAACAAGGGTGCGGCAGACGCGCCAATTCGGGTCCATGACAGACACCGACGCCGCCGGAGAGCGCGCAAAGCGGCTTTAAGGGACAGTGCGCAACGAAAGCTGGAAGGTGGTCACGACGTAGCCGTGACAAGTTGGAAGGTGGCGGAGAGACAGGGATTCGAACCCTGGATAGAGTTTCCCCTATACACGCTTTCCAAGCGTGCGCCTTCAGCCACTCGGCCATCTCTCCGCAGCTTGGGCTTTTCGTATTCTAACAGGGGAAGCGAGTACTCGTAAAAAAACCTAACCGCGGTCCGTGTTTT
This sequence comes from Bryobacteraceae bacterium, assembly GCA_035634155.1. GTDB lineage: Bacteria > Acidobacteriota > Terriglobia > Bryobacterales > Bryobacteraceae > DASQDN01. The sequence goes on from DASQDN010000007.1 coordinate 14,156, forward strand.
TTCGTATGTAGGGTCAATGACTGAAATCCGCAATGACCTAAAGTACGCTGCTCGTGCGCTGTTTCGGACTCCGATGCTGACCACGGTCGCGGTAATGTCGCTAGCTCTTGGGATAGGAGCCAATACCGCGATCTTCACTCTGCTCGATCAGTTGATCTTGCGCCTGCTGCCGGTGAAAGATCCCCAGCAACTGGTGATGATCTGGTCCACTGGGCCGCACATGGGTAACAATCGCGGAGACCGGGCGGCTTCGTACCCGATGTATCAGGATTATCAGCAGAAGGCTCAGGCGTTCAGTCACGTCTTTGCCCGTTTCCGGACGCCTTTGTCCATAAGCTTCGAGGGTTCCACTGAACGTGTCGACGCGGAACTCGTGTCCGGCAACTATTTTCAAGCGCTTGGGGTTGGCGCGGCCGCAGGCCGTGTTTTCAATCCCGAAGAAGACGACCGGACCTACAAGGGCCATCCCGCCGTCGTGTTGAATCATACCTTCTGGACCGAGCGGTTTGCCGCCAGGCGCGACATCGTGGGCAAGAAGATACTGGTCAACAACTACCCGATGACGATCGTGGGAGTCTCAGCGCCGGGATTTAGCGGCATCGACCCCTCTGAGGCTCCGCATATTCGCATTCCGATCCAAATGAAACCGCTCATGACGCCAGGGTGGGATGCGATTGGTGACCGCCGTAGCCAATGGATTCAGATGTTCGGGCGCTTGAAGGCAGGTCATACGCCCGAATCGGCACGGGCCTCTCTCGATCCGCTTTTCCGATCGATCTTGAACTATGAGCTCACGCTCGAGAGCATGCGAGACCTTTCCGCTTTCAACCGGGGCCGATTCCTGAAGCGCCAGGTTCGGCTTGAACCCGCTGCGACGGGATATTCGCGGACGCGCCAGCAGGTGAGTACGGCTCTGGTCGTGCTGATGTGTATGGTGGGGCTCGTACTCGTGATTGCGTGCTTCAATGTGGCGAATCTGCTGATTGCACGGGCTGTCTCCAGGCGCAAGGAGATCGCAGTCCGGCTCGCCATGGGCGCGAGTCGCGCTCAATTGCTGCGCCAGTTGTTAGTGGAGAGCTTGTTGCTCTCGTTCGCTGGCGGCGTCGTGGGTATCGGTTTGGCCGTGTTGACCCTTCGCGGTTTGCTAAGCTTTCTTCCGGACGACGGAGTCAGTCGAACGCTAACCGCAACACCGGATGGTCGCATCCTCGCATTCAACTTCGCGCTCGCGACGCTCACGGGCGTCTTCTTCGGCTTGGCTCCGGCTCTGCAAGCGATGCGAATCGATCTGTGGAGCACGTTGAAAGATGTTGCTGGAGCCTTGGCCGGAACCGGCGCCTCCGTTCGCTTTCGCAAAGCTTTAGTGATGGGGCAGGTCGCCTTGTCGTTCCTGTTGCTGGCCGGGGCCGGACTATTCGTGAAAAGCCTGGGAAATCTCAAAAACATGAAGACAGGCTTTCAGGACATCGATAGACTCGTCACCTTCCAGGTAGATCCCGCCCTGAACGGCTATACAAACGTACAGGTCAAGGACTTTCATCGCAACCTCCTGGAAAAGCTGCGCTCGACGCCAGGAGTGACTTCGGCCGGTTACGCCACGGTATCCCTGCTTTCGGGTGGAGAGTGGGATTCGAGCATGTCGGTGGAAGGACACCAAGCTAAAGACGGCGAGGACATGCAGGCTTTTATGAACTCCGTCTCTCCAGGCTACTTCTCAGTCATGGGAGTGCCGCTCTTGGTGGGACGCGACTTCGATGACCGCGATCGCGGGGAGAAGAACAGCGTAATCATCGTCAATCGCAGGTTCGCTGAGCATTTCTTCGGCTCGATCGACAAGGCCATTGGCCGTCACACCGGGTTCGGCACCGGACCGAAATCCAAGCTCGATATGGAAATCATCGGCGTCGTCGAGAACACGTTGTATGAGGGTCCCCGGGAAGGCGTCCATCGCCAGGCCTTTGTTGCCGATCAACAAAGCCGATTCCCATCTTCGGCTGCATTTTACGTCCGCAGTTCTGTTCCACCACAGGCGATATTCGGCACATTGCGGCAGACGGTGAAATCGGTACAAGCCTCGGTGCCGGTTTACGAAATGAAGACTCTCGATGACCAACTCGATGAAACTCTGACCACCGAGCGGCTGATAGCCACTCTATCGGCGGCATTCGGCGCGCTCGCCACGCTGCTGGCCGCAATCGGACTCTATGGAGTGATGGCGTTCGTCGTTGCCAACCGTACGAAGGAGATCGGGCTACGGATGGCTTTAGGAGCACAGCAGTCGGCTGTCGCCTGGATGGTGATGCGCGAGGTGCTTGTGCTCGTCTTTGTCGGATTAGTGGTGGGCGTCCCGGCTGCCTACTTCCTGGGGCGCTATGTATCGTCGCAGTTGTTTAACGTTCCGGCTGCCGATGTTTGGACTGCGGCGATCGCAGTGCTCATCCTGACCGGCATTGCGTCGCTGGCCGGTTTCCTTCCTGCTCGGCGCGCTACGACCGTAGATCCGATCAAGACGCTGCGCTACGAGTAAAAGCAAAGGCGGCTCCGGTTCGTTCAGGACCGGAGCCGCCTTATAGTTCAGGACGAAGATTACACCGCCAAGTCGAACTTTTCGGGATGAAGAAGCGGGTCGCTCTTCACCACCACCGCGCGGCCGACGATTGACTCCAACTCTTCAAGAAAGTCGTTGCTGTTCGACTTCAGGAATTTGGCCACTTCGGGATGGGTGCGCAGCACGATGTTCTTGCTGTCAAACTGGCCCCGCATTTTAGTGGCTTCCTGCAGAATTTCGTTGACCACTGTGCCCACGCTCTTGGTATAGCCCGCTCCTTCGCAAACCGAGCACGGCGTGCACAGCGAACGTTCCAGGCTTTGCTTCACACGCTTCCGCGTGATGGCAACAAGTCCGAAGTCGTTGAACTGCAGAATCTTGTAAGG
>DASQDN010000008.1:0-8294 GCA_035634155.1 Bryobacteraceae bacterium
AGACGCGCTCGTAATGCTGCGTCTCGGCACGGACGTTGGCGGGCGTGTGGAACTCCGGCATCAGCAGGCAAGTCATGTCGTAGACTGTGCCCGTCAGGCGCACGCCGCGCGGGACCGCGTGAATCTGGTTTGAGGCGTGGAATACGTCAACATCGCGCACGGCGAGGTTGACTGCCGGTTTGAAGATCTTGTTGATGAACTGTAGCACCGCAATCCGCGGATAGGTTTGCAGCGGGGTCAGCGTGGAGCGATCGTGGTCGAGGTTGCCGATCTCGCCCAAGAGCGGGAAGGCCGTGATCTCATGCTCCGGCGCGTGCTCGGCAAGCGACCGCATCCAGTGGTACAGGTAGTTTTTGATACCCGCCGAGCGCAACAGCAGCGCCGTACCGTCAATGCAAATTCGCATGGTTCGTGAACAGGTACTTGCCGCCGGATTCCTTCACCGGAATCAGCGCATCGCGGCCCACAAGCTTTTCGAATCGGGGTAACGATGGCTTCTCTACCAGCACATAATAACGCTCTGGTTTGGTCCAAAGCTGAGCGAACTCGCTGTCTTCGATGAATACGTCGGGAGCACCGGGCGCGTACGATCCGTACTCCAGATTTGTGACACGACCGTTTAGCAGGAGGGCTCGCCGATTGGTATAGAAGAAGACCGAGGAGAACGTGTAGTACTGGTTGTCAACGATCAGTTGGCCGGGCGGTGACTGCATCAGCGCTTCGGCGTGCGCTCCCGAGGAAAGATATGGGTCGAAGACAACCATCGCCAACCGGGCAGCATTCAGGAACAGCACCATCATCGCGGCGATCACGAGCAGTCGCGAGCGCCACGCCCCAATTGCTCCGACAATGAACGCGATTCCCGCAAGGATCAGCGGCAGCTTCAAATACGCGAAGGACTCGAGTGTGAGATCGCCCATGTGGCCGAGCGACAGCGTGTATGCCTCCTGGTTGGAAGTCAGAGCGTGCGAGATATCACCGGGCGCAGGCAGCGACCAGACCTGCCATAGGATCCCCGCGATCGCCGTTGCCGCCAATCCAGAAATTACCGCGATCGTTCTTGCGCCCGCCCGCGTCCATGCATCGGGCGCAGCCATCACGCAGCCGAGCAGCAACGCGAGCGCAGGATACACAGGCATCGAATAATACTCCTGCGTGGTGGAGAACGTGAAGAACACCAGCACGAATCCCGCCCAGCATAGCGCGAGCAATCGCATGCGTCCGGCGCGATCGATCGGATTGTAGGTCAGCTTCCACAAGCCAGGGAAGAAGGCGCTCCACGGAAACAGCCAGAGCAGGTGAAAGAGCCAGAACAGATGCCGAGGTACCGTGTTGTAGTCGCGCGGATGCCGCATGTTCAGGAAGCGGAACACATGCTCATTGAGGAAGTAGAACCAGAAGAAGCCATGGTATTGGCCTGGCTCGCTCTTCGGAGTCAGGTCGAAATAGGGAGGGTTGCGCAGCGTTGCAAGCACATGCCAGGGCGCGGCGATCAGGAGCACGATGGCGATCCCTTCGATCGGCCGCAGTCGCCAGACGGACTTGAGTTCACGCGCGAACAAGAGGTACAACGCGGCCGCGGCTAGCGGGAACACCGCTGCGATCAGGCCTTTCAACATTAGGCCCGTTGCGATGGCCGCCCACATGGTGTATGCCCAACGTCGAGGATGCCGCTCCTCGTTATCCAGCGCTCGCAAGAATGCCCACATCGCCAGAGCGATCGTTAACGTCAGAATCACGTCGGGAATCAGGATTCGTGTAAAGAGGAAGAGCCCGATGCAAGTCGCGATCGTGACTCCCGCATAAAAGCCCGCGCGCGCGCCGAATGCCCAGCGGCCCATGCGGTTCGTGAGCCATGCAAGCGCGACGACGCTCAGCGCAATCGGCAGACGAGCGGCCCAGTCGTGCACGCCGAAGATGGCGAAGGATGCCGCCATCATCCAATACACAAGAGGCGACTTCTCCAGATAGGCGATGCCGTTCAGTCGAGCCGTCACCCAGTCGCCCGACTCAAGCATGTTGCGTGCAATCTGCGCCTGTACCGCATCTACGTCGTCCATCAGGGCAGGCGGGCTGATGCATGCCACCACATAAATCGCGGCAGCGAATAGGCACACAAGAAGGTCGTACCGCCCGGTTGAGGTTTGCTCCAAGAGTCCATTATCGTGGACGGGTGAAAATGTTCAATATGGACAGACCGCGCGTGAATTACAACGAACTCGCGCCCACGTACCACTCGCGTTACGACGGCCCGAACAAGCTGGACGGGATTGCGTCCGCATTACGCGCGTTCAAGGCTTGCACCATTCTGGAAGTCGGCTGCGGTACGGGACGCTTCGTCGAGTCGCTACGTGAGACCGGTGCCGCGGTTTTCGGTGTGGATGCATCTACCGGCATGCTCTCGCACGGCGCGTCCCGGTTAGGGCCGGAGCGGCTAGCGGCTGCGCGGGCCAATCAGCTTCCTTTCGGGCCCGGGAGCTTCGACTTGATCTGCTGCGTCAATGCCATTCATCACTTCGACGATCCGCGGGCCTTCATTCTCGACGCGGCCCATCTGCTACAACCCGGCGGGGCTATCGCGATCATCGGCATGGATCCACGTACGATCAGTCAGCGTTACTATTACGAGTATTTTGAAGGCACTCTGCAACTCGACATGCGCCGCTATCCGTCATTCGGCCAATTGGTAGATTGGGTCGCCGAGTCGCGCCTGGAACGCGTGGAATTGAGCATTGTCGAAGTTGCCTCTGCTCGATTTGTCGGCAGGGACATCCTAAGCGATCCTTTCCTTGTCAAGGAAAGCAACTCGTTGTTGGCCCTGTTATCGGATGAGGTGTACGCGGAGGGCCTTCGACGGATTGAGGCAGCAGCGGACACTGGAGCCGAGTTCTACAGCGAGCTGCAATTCGGCATGGTCACAGGCCGCCGACCTTCCAGCGCTTCCGCCAGAGGAACCACGTAAGCAGCCCCCACAAGTGATAGCCGTAATTCGCGCGGCGATCGAGATGATCGGCGATGGCCCGGTGAACGGCGGGCCAATGGAATATTCCGGTTTCTTCCACTGCCTCGCGTGTCACAGTCTCCATCAACAGCGGCTTAAGAATCGTGCGGAACCAATGATGGGTGGGGATGTCAAAACCCTGTTTGGACCGCGTCAACACGGATTGGGGAAGCTTGTCGCGCATCAATTCCCGCAGGATCCACTTGAGCTTTGAGCCGCGTACCTTGAACTCGTCCGGCAAACCAGCCGCGAATTCAACGATCCGATGATCCAGGAACGGCGGCCGAACCTCGAGCGAATGCGCCATGCTCATGCGATCCGTCTTATATAAGATGTCATCCGGCAGATAGTTCAACTGGTCGACATATAGGGGGTCGCCGCCGGGCAACTCTAAGCTGCGAAACGCTTCCGGTCGCAGCAGAAATCGGCGCTGCGTGGCCGACCATGTGCCGTTCCAAAAGAAGTGCGCCTCATTCGGCGGAAGCAGTGAGCCCTCCAGCATGCGCTTCACTTTGTACTCGAAGCTGATCTTCTCGTCCGACACAGGCAGGAGGCCGGCCATTGCGAGGCCCGCCTTGCGCAATGGCGAAGGCGCTAAACGCAGCGAGCGCGCATAGCGGTCGGCCAGGTACGTTTGATACCCACCGAACAGTTCATCGGCGCCTTCCCCGCTCAACGCGACGGTTACGTGCTGTCGCGTCATCTTGGAAAGGAACCACACGGGCACGGCGCCTGCATCCGAACTCGGCTCGTCCGAAAAGTACGACATCTCCTGGATGACGTCGTGCATCTGCACTTCGGGATTTAAGTCGAACTCGGAATGATCGGTGCCGTACTTGGCCGCGATCTCGCGGAACCAGGGGCTCTCATCGAAACTGCGCCCCTGGAAAGACACGGAGAACGTCTTCAACCGGCGGCCTGCTGCTTCCGCAGCATAGTGGACAATCGTCGACGAATCCACTCCGCCGCTCGACCAGACGCCGAGCGGCACGTCGGAGACGAGATGCTCCTTCACGGACAACTTCAGCAAACCGTCAAGCTCTTCCTTGGCTGCGCGAATGTTCATCGGCCGCCGGTCGAATTGCAATTGCCAGTACGAGTGCTGTGTGATGCGCCCGTCATGCCATTCGAGCCAGTGTCCAGGCGGAAGCTTCTCGATGCCCTGCACCATCGTGTGCGGGCCCGGAATGTAGTTCAGCGACAGAAATAGATTGAGGCCGACAGGATCGATGCGCCGTTCCACTTCAGGATGCGCGAACAACGTCTTTAGTTCAGAACCGAAGAACAGATCCTCGCCATGGCGGTGCAGGTACAACGGCTTGATTCCCAGGCGATCTCGAACCAGGATCAATCGTCGCTCAGGCTCGTTCCAGATAGCGAACGCGAACATCCCGCGCAGTCGTGAGAACGAGTCTCTCCCCCATTGGGCGTAAGCTCGGAGCACCACCTCCGTATCGCACTGCGAACGGAAGCGCACCCCAAGTGACTCGAGTTCCGCGCGCACTTCCGCATGGTTGTAAACCTCGCCGTTGAATACGATGACGTGCGCGCCATCCTCGGTGCGCATCGGCTGATCGCCCCCGCCGAGATCGATGATCTTCAGCCGAACGGCGCCCATAGAAACGAGATGCGACTCGTATGTTCCGGACTGATCCGGACCACGGTGATGAATGCAGCGAGTCGCTTCGCCGATCCGCCGCGGTCCCGGATCCCAACTACGATGCGTGAAGCCGGCGATGCCGCACATCTACCACTTCTGCTGCCGAAGCACCTTGGTAAGCGTCTTCAGCGCAGAATCCACTTCGCGCTTGCCGACGATATAAGGAGGCAGGAAGCGCAGCACAACGTCGTGCGTGCAATTGATGAGCAGGCCCTCGGCCATGCAGTCGAGCACCACCTGCTTGCCGGGCTCGGTCAACTCGAGGCCGACCATCAAACCTTCGCCGCGTACTTCCTTCGCAAAGGCGAATTTGCGGCACAACTCGTTTAGCCGGGTGCGGAAATACACACCTGTCTCGCGGATGGTGGGAATCAGTTCATCCAGGAGATCGAAGAACTCCAGCGCCACACGGCACGCGATAGGATTGCCCCCGAAGGTTGAACCATGCATTCCCGGTCCAATCGACTTCGCGGCGCGCTCGTTCGATAGAATCACTCCCAAGGGGAGTCCGCAGGAAATCGGCTTGGCCATCACAGCGACATCGGGAAGGATAACCGGATCGAATAGCTGATAAGAGAAGTAGGTTCCGGGCCGGCCGACTCCGCATTGAATTTCGTCGAAGATGAGCAGCGCATCGAAGCGATCCGCCAACTCTCTCGCGCGCTTCACGAATTCGCGCGACAAGGGATAAATGCCGCCTTCGCCTTGAATGATCTCCACCACAATGGCGGCCGTGTTCTCCGTCACCACTTGCTCAAGCGCAGTAATGTCATTGGCGCGGACGAACTTGGCGCCGGGCAGTAGAGGCTCAAAGTCCTTGCGATATTTGTGCTGGCCTGTGATCGACAGCGCGCCGAGGGTGCGCCCGTGGAACGAGTTCTCCAGCGCCACGATCTCAAACTTGCCCGGCGAGATATGCGAACCATGGGACCGCGCCATCTTCAGCGCGCCTTCCATCGATTCAGTGCCGGAATTACAGTAGAACACCCGCTGCAGCCCGCTTGCTTGTGCGAGCCTCTGCGCGAGCGGTCCTTGATACTCGTGATAATAAAGGTTCGAGGAGTGGATTAACTTCTTCGCTTGATCGGCGATTGCTTTCACCACGGCCGGGTGCCCGTGACCCAGGGCATTCACTCCTATGCCCGAGATGAAATCCAGGTACTTCTTACCCGCCGCGTCCCACACGTATGGCCCCTTGCCGCGAGTTAGGATGATCGGGTAGCGCGCGTAGTTCTGGAGCACATACTCGCGCTCAAGATCGATGACAGACGCAGTTTCCTGCTCCGTCGCAGTAGGGCTGGACATTTCCCTATCTTATACTCGGGTAAAGATGGAACAGCTTTTTCTCCGCTTCTCCGTAGACAAGCTGCGACAGCTTGAAAGCCGCATCCAGCACTGTCTTGAACTTCTCACCACCGAGCAGGTGTGGTCGCGTCCATCGGAGGAAAACAACTCGATCGGCAACCTTGTACTGCATCTGTCGGGCAACGTTGGGCAGTGGATTATCGCATCGGTTCAAGGCGTTTCCAGCGATCGGAACCGAGACGCCGAGTTCAGCGCGCGCGAAGGAAGAAGCGTCGACGAATTGAAGGAACTCTTATCCAAAACGGTGAGCGACGCGGTTCGCACGATAGAAACGGTCGCGCCAGAGCGTCTAACAGACGTCGTGACGATTCAAAGGTTCCAGGTCAGTATCCTGGAAGCCATCTATCACGCGGTGGAACACTTCTCAATGCATACCGGCCAGATCCTGTACATCACCAAGTCAGTTTTGCAGCAGGACCTCGGGTTCTATAAGCACATCGGCACACCGGACCACGTCGATAATACACCGTGAGCATGTTAACCGCCGAGCACATTGAGCATCGCGGCATCCGAAACCCGGACGTGCTGCGTGCGATGCGATCGGTACCGCGTCACGAATTCGTACCCGCGGAACTCGCCGAGTACGCGTATGAGGACAAGCCGCTCGACATCGGGTACGGCGTCACAATCTCGCAGCCTTACATCGTCGCCGCGATGTCTGAACTGTTAGAGGTTTCCAAGCGCCACCGCGTGCTCGAGATCGGCGCTGGCTCCGGATACCAGTCGGCGATCCTGTCTGAGTTAGCCGGAGAGGTGTTTTCGATTGAGATCGTTCCCGAACTTGCGCATGCCGCCGCGGAGAAGTTGGCTAGCCTCGGTTACCTTAATGTCCGTGTAAAGCAAGGCGACGGTTACACGGGTTGGCCTGAGGGAGCGCCCTTTGACCGCATCATTCTCACTGCCGCTCCAGTGGAGGCGCCGCCTGCATTGCTTGACCAACTCGCTCCGAACGGCCGGCTGGTCGCCCCTGTCGGAGCCGATCAGCAGCAAGAGCTGGTAGTGATCGGGCGCTCGGCCCAAGGGCAGTTCAGCAAGCGCGTAGTCTTCCCAGTGCTCTTCGTTCCCATGATTCACTCGCGGTAAGTCGAGTATCGTGGGTGCATGAACGGATTCTTATCAAACAAGATTGCTGTTGTGACGGGAGCCACCAAAGGCATCGGCAGATCTATCGCCGAGTCTTTAGCGCGCGAAGGGGCATCGGTGGCGATCTGCGGCCGATCGCAAACAAGCGCGGAAACCGTCGCTAAGGAGATTGCTGCCGCGACCGGCGGCGCGGTGGAAGGAACAGCACTCGATGTACGCGACCCGATTGCGGTTACAAAATTCTTCAACTTTGTTGATGACAAGTTTGGGGCGCTCGACATCCTTGTAAACAATGCGGGCATCGGTATTTTTAGCCCGGTAGCTGATCTCACGTATGAGGCCTGGAAAGAGACCTTGGACACCAACTTAAGCGGAGTGTTTTACTGCTGCAAGGAAGGAATCCCACGGCTGCAGCGGCGAGGCGGCGGCTCCATCATCAACATCAGCAGCCTTGCCGGACGCAACCCATTCAATGGTGGCGCAGCCTACAATGCGTCAAAATTCGGTCTGAATGGGTTTTCTGAAGCCATGATGTTGGATCATCGAAACGATAAAATCCGCGTCACCTATGTGATGCCGGGCAGTGTCGACACTGGATTCAGCCCCCGGTCGGCGCCCGCAAATTGGAAGATAGCGGCACAGGACGTCGCGGATGTGGTGATTGCCGTACTCCGGATGCCGGAGCGAACCACGATCAGCCGTGTGGAGATGCGACCGTCGATACCACCGAAGTAAGGTGTATGGAACGGGCAGATAGCCCTGCCGCATCCAATAAATCGTAATCGTTCGTTTGGCACATCAGTTGCTCAATCTAAGCGCGGTGACCTTGAACGGTTCGCTGTCGGAAGAGGGAGAAACGAAAATGGTTCAGTTGAACGTAGCATTAGATCCTACACGGACGGGGCGAGAAGCGGAAAGTTTAGAGCAGGCTCTTAACCGCAACATCGTCGGGCAAGACGAAGCGGTCCAGCAGATCGTAAACATTTACCAGATGAATCTCACCGGGATGAGCGCTCCCGGACGGCCGATCGGCAACTTCCTTTTCCTGGGACCGACCGGATCCGGCAAGACTCGCATCGTGGAGGCGACTGCCGAAGCGCTGGTGAAGAATCCGCGCGCGGTGATCAAGATTGATTGCGCCGAGTTCCAGCACAGCCATGAAATTGCGAAGTTGATCGGCTCGCC
>DASQDN010000009.1:0-3338 GCA_035634155.1 Bryobacteraceae bacterium
GCCACGGCCTACTTGACGTCCGAGTGGATGGTTGGCCACCCTTCATTCGAAGCTGATCGGGACCGGGAAGTCGGGATCCCAACTGCGAACTGCAAGTGCCATCGTGCGAGTCACTCCGATCCCAGGTATCTTCACGCGGGACATTGGGGTCGCGGAGAAGAATGTCTTGACATCGCATAGTGAGATAGCTCAATATGGAGCAGTCTCACTATGGCTCGGTCCGATACTCTTCAGGGATCGCTCGACTTGCTCGTACTGAAAGCCCTTTCCAGACGACCGTGTCTTCATGGATACGCCATCATGGCAGCAATTGGCGAGCGGTCGAATGATCTACTCCGCAACCATCAGGGCTCTCATTACCCCGCCCTGCAACGGACGGAAGAAGGCGGCTGGACCCGCGCGGAATGGGTGACGAAGGAAGCGGCCGCCGAGCGCAGCTACGAGCTTACGCAAGCCGGTGAGAAGCAACTCGCGGACGAGCAGGAGCGCTCGGATGCAGTCACATCCGCGGCGAATCGATTTTTGAGGACGGTCTAAGATGTCCCTATGGTCACGCTTCGCGAACGTGTTTCGGCAGGATCGAGTGACACGTGAGATCGATGAAGAACTGGAAGCACACATCAGCGAGGCGGTCGAGAACGGCGAAGATCCCGCCGAGGCCCGGCGGGCGCTCGGATCGGCGTTGCAGCATCGCGAATCCAGTCACGATGTCCGCGTGATTCCATGGCTTGACGCCTTGCGGCGTGATTGCCGACATGCATTCCGTTTGATGAGGCGCGACGCTGCCTTCACGACGTTCGCCCTGCTGATCGTCGGGCTTGGCATTGCGGCAAACTCTACAGTGTTTAGTGTCTTCAACACTCTTCTGTTGCGCCCACTGCCGTTCAGCTCTCCACAGGATCTGGTCTGGATTGCGAACGGCACGTCTGAGAACCTTTCAAGCCAGACAACTCAGGTATCGTACCTGCTCGCACTAGAAGCGGAGAGCCGCGCACTTGCGGATGTCGCGGCCTACTCGCCGTTTTATGGCGCCGGAGACGTTCGGCTGACCGGCCGAGGCGAAGCGGAGCGGCTCACCGCCGTACCCGTAACGGAGGGATTCTTTCGATTACTTGGGATCCAACCCGCTGCCGGGCGTTTCTTCACTCAGGAAGAGTGCCAGCAGAATGGGCCGAAGTCCGTTGTCTTGAGTCACACGTTTTGGGCTCGACGACTGCAGGGGGACCGCAGCATCCTAGGCCGCGCGCTGATTTTGGACGGAGCCCCGGCAACTGTAGTCGGAGTGCTGCCGGCGTCGTTCGATTTCGGGGCGACGTTCACTCCCGGAAATCGCGCCGACGTATTCGTACCGTTCCCGCTTAGCTCCGAAAAGGACAGGCAGGGAAACACGCTTGCACTGATCGGTCGCCTGAGTCCGGGTGCAACTGTTGCCTCCGCTGCGACGGAAGCTTCCGTGATCGCAGATCGTCTGCGCCGCGAGCGGTCAGCGGGACAGCGCCGAAACGAGTTCCGCCCTCGGATCCAGACGCTCCGAGAGCGAATCAGCGGGAGGCATGAGTACGCGCTAACCGTTCTGCTTGGGGCGGTAGGATTCCTAATGCTTCTGGTGTGTGCGAACCTTTCGAATCTACTGTTGGTGCGCGCCTCGGCGCGCCAAAAAGAGATGGCAATCCGCGCGGCGATTGGCGCCGGACGCGGCGCATTGATTCGCCAGATGTTGATTGAAAGCGGCACGCTTGCGTTATCGGGAGCACTGCTGGGGCTGCTGCTGGCCTGGTTCTGCACATCAATGCTTGCGCAGTGGGAAGACACTGCCATTCCGCTGCTTCGCGATGTCCAACTCGACGGCTGGGCGGTGGCATACACGGTTCTGGTCACCGCGATGACCGGACTCTTGTTCGGGCTTGCTCCGGCGCTGCAGCTTGCGAAAGCTGCGCCGAACGACTCCCTGAAGGAAGGCGCGCGGGACTCGAGCCATGGCGGGAGGCGCGGCGCCTGGACCAGACGCGCGTTGGTCGCCGCCGAGGTCGCTCTGGTTTGCGTCCTGCTCACCGGCTCGGGATTGCTCGTGCGAAGCTTCTTCCGGGTGCTTGAAGTCCACCCCGGTTTCAGCAGCGAGAACGTGGTTGCGCTTCGCATCGATCCGGCGAAGGACTACAAGACATTGGAACAGAAGAATGCGTATTTTGACGACATTCTTCGTGCGGTTCGCGCTGTGCCCGGCGTGGAATCGGCTGGCCTGACGGATGCCTTACCGCTGGGCGACAACTTCGGCTGGCGTACTTGGGACGCCGCGGCCAAGGGGGCTGTCGGCACCGGGGGGGAGGGCCTTTCGCCGCTGGTGCGGATGATTGACGAGACGTACTTGCAGGCGATGAGAATTCCTTTGCTCGCGGGACGCGCGTTCACGCCGGCAGACACCGCACAGAGCGAAGATGTCATCCTCATCAACACTGATCTGGCACGGAGGCTCTGGCCGGGCGAGGACCCGCTCGGTAAAGTGCTGCGAACGAGTGGTAAGGATAGGCGTGTGGTTGGGGTGGTCGAACCGGTACGATACTTCGCGCTTGAAAAGGGGACGAGGCCAGAGATGTATATGCCGATTCGGCAAACCGGAGATTATCAGGTTGTGGACATGGTTGTCAGATCGGCAAAGCCGCCGGCGAGCATCGTGCCGAGTGTGCGGGCCGCACTTACAAATGCAGACCCTGCGCTACCCGTTTCCAACTTCCGGACCATGCAGCAACTGGTGGATCATTCCTTGTTTCCGCGCCGGTCTATGGCATTGCTGCTTACGGGGTTCGCGGCATTTGGGCTTGTTCTCGCGACACTGGGTATTTATTCCGTGATCTCCTACTCGGTGACGCACCGGAAACAAGAAATCGGGATTCGTATGGCGCTTGGAGCGTCACCTGGCGACCTGCGAGCCGCGGTACTCGCGGAGACGGGGCAGCTTGCGTTGGTCGGGGTGTGCATCGGGGTACCGGCATCGCTGATCGTTGCGCGAGCGCTCCGATCGCTGCTGTTCGAGGTTACTTTCTTGGACCCTTACACGTTTGTTGGCGTGTTGGTGCTGCTGGCGGCTGTCGCAGGCGCCGCGGGATACCTGCCTGCGCGAAGCGCCTCGCGTTTGAATCCACTGGATGCGCTACGCGCGCAGTGACTGGTCCGGCTCTCTTCAGACGATGCTGGGAGATAAACACCATGCTCTATGCGTTTTCAGGGCGATCGTGGTGAGCGAAGCCATGGTGACAGGCCGCTGCATAACCTCGCACGTACCGCCCCGGCCGAAGGCTACGGCAGCGGCGCGCTTCATTTCCGCATCTTGCTAAAAACGT
>DASQDN010000010.1:0-6369 GCA_035634155.1 Bryobacteraceae bacterium
CTGCCGTTTGTAGGACCAGCGGGGAAACTGTTGGACAAGTCTCTTGTGGAGGCGGGGATCGACCGAGGCAAGGCATACGTGACCAACGTGGTGAAGCACTTCAAGTGGGAGCCTCGGGGCAAGCGCCGCATCCATGCCAAGCCGAATGCTCAGGAGATCACGGCGTGCCTGCCATGGCTGCAGGCAGAGATCCGACTGGTGCAGCCGCGACTTGTGGTGTGTCTTGGAGCGACAGCGGCTCAGGCGCTGCTGGGCAGGACGTTTCGTGTGACGCAACAGCGTGGGGTCCTGCTGGATGCGCCGTTTGGAACGAAGGCCATGGCGACGGTGCATCCCTCGTCGATTCTGCGCGCTCCGGACGAGGAGGCGCGGCGCTCGGAAACCCGACAATTCACTGATGATTTGAAAATTGCGGCTGAGTATTTAAAGCATATCGCGTAACAACGGCAAGAAGAGCGCGTCTCCTAAATGTTAATCGAGGAGGATAAACCTTGAGTCGTTCGCACGGCTACCCGCGCCCAATGTTGGAGCGTCCGCAATGGGTGAACCTGAATGGTCCCTGGGACTTTTCGATCGATGCGGATGCTCGGTGGACAGTGCCCGAGCAAGTGGATTGGAAGGCTACGATTCTGGTTCCCTTCGCGCCGGAGACTCCCGCGAGCGGCATCGGAGACACGGGCTTTTATCGGGCGGTCTGGTACCGGCGGACATTTGAGAAGCCGAAGCTGGGGAATAACAAGCGGCTGATTCTGCACTTCGGCGCGGTTGACCATATTGCCAAGGTTTGGGTGAACGGCCGGAACGCAATCGACCACGAAGGCGGGTACACGCCTTTCTGGGCCGATGTTACGGACCTGCTGGAAGGCGATGGACCGCAGACGATCGTGGTGCGGGCCTTCGACGACCCAGCAGATCTTTCCAAACCGCGGGGCAAGCAGGATTGGCAACTTGAGCCGCACTCGATCTGGTATCCGCGCACGACCGGCATCTGGCAGACGGTGTGGATGGAAGTTGTGCCGTCCACGTATATCGGCCACGTTCGATACACGCCGGTAGTGGAGCGGTGGGAGATCGGGTTTGAGGCTCGGCTACTGGGCCAGCGGCGGGATGGGTTGCGGATGACGGTGAAGCTCAGCTTCCGTGACCAGTTGATTGCCGATGATACGTATACGGTGGTTGCCGGCGAGGTGCACCGGCGAATCGCATTGTCGGACCCGGGCATCGATGACTATCGCAATGAACTGCTGTGGACGCCGAATACCCCGAATCTGATCGATGTCGAAATGAAGCTGTGGAGCGGACGCGGCGAGTTGATCGACCAAGCGATTGGTTATACAGCGTTACGGTCGATTGGCGCGCAGGGCGATCGCTTTGTGTTGAATGGCCGTCCGTATCCGCTGCGTATGGTGCTGGATCAAGGCTACTGGCCCGACACGGGGCAGACGGCGCCGGATGATGACGCGCTTCGCCGCGATGTGGAACTGGCGAAGGACATGGGCTTCAACGGCGTCCGCAAGCACCAGAAGATCGAGGATCCCCGGTATCTGTATTGGGCCGATGCGCTCGGTTTGCTGGTGTGGGAAGAGATGCCCAGCGCCTATCGATTCACGCGCGAGTCGGTGGACCGGCTGACGCGGGAATGGCTAAAGGTGATGGAGCGCGACATGAGCAACCCGTGCATCATTGCATGGGTGCCGTTTAATGAATCGTGGGGTGTGCCGGATCTGCCGGATAGCCCGGCGCAACGGCATTGGGTACAGTCGCTGTATCACTTGACGAAGACGCTGGATCCGACTCGGCCTGTGATTGGGAACGATGGTTGGGAGAGTGTGGCCACGGACCTGATCGGGATTCATGATTACGAGCATGATCCGGAGAGGATTGCTCGGCGGTATGGGACCGAAGAGGGGCTACCGCGGCTGTTCAAGCGCGAGCGGCCGGGCGGGCGCATCCTATTGCTCGATGAGGAAGCACATACGGGTCAGCCGATCATGTTGACCGAGTTCGGCGGGATTGCATTCTCGGCCAACCCCGACCAGACGTGGGGATATTCGCGGTCGGAGTCGCAGGATGCCTTTGCGGACTCGTGCATGGAACTGATCAGCGTTGTGCGCTCTTTGCAGGTGCTGGCCGGGTTCTGTTACACGCAGTTCGCCGATACTTATCAGGAGGCGAATGGTTTGCTTTATGCTGACCGGACGCCGAAGTTTCCGTTGCAGGACATTTCGCTCGCGGTGCAGGGTCCGCGCACATCGCGTGACGTTACGGTGGAGTGGGCTTGGCGCGAACGCCTGATGAATCATCAGCGAACGCGGTACATGATCCCGCAAGAGGATTACCAGACGCACAAGTAGTGGCCCTTGGCGTGCTTTGTAAAGCAGCGGATACGTGCATGCAATGGTTTGCGGGCACATGTCGCTGTAAAAAATGCCGCTCGCCACGCAATCCCGTTTAGGTCCGTACGAAGTCGTGTCGCTGTTGGGGTCAGGCGCGATGGGCGAAGTGTATCGCGCTCGCGATACCCGTCTGAGGCGCGATGTGGCGATCAAAATCGTGGACATGCGCAAGTCTGCCGACGATGATGATGACCGGATGCGGCGCTTTGAGCAGGAAGCTCGGAATGCCAGCGCGTTGAATCATCCGAATATTGTCACGATTCACGACGTCGGCCGCGAGGACCATCTTTCCTACATCGTTACGGAGCTGGTAGAAGGCGAATCGCTTCGCGCGTATCTGCAGCGAAGGTCTCCGGTGCGGATGCGGGAGATTCTCGATATCGGCATTCAGATCGCCGATGGGCTGAGCGCCGCGCACGATCACGGCATTGTGCATCGTGATCTAAAACCCGAGAACATCATGCTGACGCGCGATGGCCGGGTGAAAATTCTCGACTTTGGCTTGGCGAAGCCTGCGGAAGAGCAGGCATTTTCCGAGGACGACAATCGCACTCTGGGCGGACATGCCACGGCTCCTGGCGTCGTGTTTGGGACTGTGCCGTATATGAGTCCCGAGCAGGCCAAGGGCGGCCGTGTCAGCTTCTATGCGGACCAGTTTGCGCTCGGCGTGATTTTATATGAGATGGCGTCGGGCTCGCATCCGTTTAAACGTGAAAGTCCGCTGCAGACGCTGTCGGCGATCCTGACGGAGGATGCCCCGTTGTTGACGCAGGGCTCGCCCCCGTTTCAATGGCTGGTGCGCCGCTGCATGCATCGCGAGCCGGATCATCGGTATGCTTCAACGCACGACGTAGCTCGCGAATTGAGGAATATCCGCGATCACCTGACTGAGAGCGGCGGGATCGAGGCGATCGAGGAGCCGGTCATCGAGCCCGAGGCTGCCGAGCTGCCATGGCCCGTAGTAGAGCCTCGGCGACGCGATTGGGTTCGGTATGCGTTGACGCTGGTGGCCGTGCTGCTGGCGGGCACGGTCGGTTATCTGCTTGCGATTTGGGCTGGAGGAGGCTGGGGTTCGCGTAGCGGGTGGATGGGCGCGCGATTTGTTCCATTCGCCGTGAGTTCGGGTTTGGAAGTATTTCCGGCATGGGCGCCGAGTTCTCGGAGCATCGCGTATTCGGCCGAGGTCGGTGGCGTGTTTCAGATTCTGGTGCGGAGCAACGGCGCGGCCATGCCGTCGCAGTTGACGCGTCTGGATCAAGATTGCTTTTTCCCCTTCTGGTCGCCGGATGGGAGCCGCGTGTACTTTATCTCGGAGCAGGCGCTGTGGTCGGTGGGCGCGACGGGCGGATCCCCGCAGAAGGTATTGGATAACGTGGCGCAGGCTGCGATCGCGCCAGATGGAAAAACGCTGGCGGCTTTGCGAGCCGATGGATCGACGTATAGTTTGTGGACTGGGGCGATTCCTGGCTACAAGCTGAAGCGATTCGACAAAGGCGCGTTTGCGATGATGCGGGTGCTGCCGTGGAGTTACCTACGCTTCTCGCCTGACGGGAAGAAGCTGGCAGCGTGGCTTTCGCTCGGCGAAGGCAAGTCCGAATTCTGGTTGATTCCTATGGCGGGCGACGATGAGCCCGAGCGTGCCCTTTCCGCTCTCGAGAGGCTGCCGATGGCACGGGAGTTTACCTGGTCGGCCAATGGCAAAGAAATCGTGTACGCCGAACGATCCGGGCTATCGGTGGGATCCCATTTGTGGCGCGCGGAGGTGTCGAGCGGGCGCATCACGCCAGTGACAAATGGCGCAGGCTCGGAGTTGTCTCCGTCGATCTCGGCCGCCGGGAAGGAGCTGGCGTTTTCATCGACGCACATGGATTACGACGTAGTGCGGATCACGTTGGATGGAAAGATGGAGGACGTGATTGCGACGCCTGTGTTTGAGGTGTCGCCTACGGTGTCAGCGCGCGGGCAGTTCGCCTATGTGACGGATCGGTCGGGGCAGCCTGAGCTTTGGCTGCGGGAAACGGAGATTCCGTTTGAGAAGCCGCTGGTGACGGGCGCGTCGTTTGGAGAAGAGGTGACGAACTTCATCTTCGATGCAGCGTTTTCGCCCGACGGAAGCCGGATTGCATACCGCCGCGCGGCTGCAAATGATGAAGCGATCTGGATTTCAACGACTACGGGCGAGCCTCCGGTGCGATTGGCCAAAGAGCCCGGCGGCGCGATCCAACGGTCGCCCACGTGGTCGCCCGATGGGAATTCAATCGCGTACTTCTCGGTTCGGAATGGGACATATGTATTGATGAAGGCTCGTGTGGGTGGGATTGAAGAGCCGGTGGTCTTGGCTCAGAATGCCGGGACACATCCACGGTGGTCGCCCAAGGGGGATTGGATCGCGAGCATTGGAAATGAAAAGGGCGTGACGCTCGTATCGGCGGACGGTCAGCAGCGGAAGGATCTAGGTAGCGGTTCGTGGCTCTTGCATGGCTGGTCGGCGGATGGATCGATGTTGTATGGCGTGCGGAGGTCGGCGGATCGTCGGTTGGAATTGGTGGCGCTGCGGGATGGAGCGGAGACTGTGCTCGGGGATATGGGTCTCTATCCAGCGGCGTTTAGCTATGGCATTACGCTTGGGTCACTGCCTTTGCGGGGGTTTGCTATGGCGGCGGATGGGAAGGGCTTTCTAACGTCGGTAATTCGGCCGAAGAGTGATATCTGGGTGATGGAACGGGGGCGATAGGTTCGCACCAGTTAACATCACGGGTATGGAAGTTGCGGCGACGGTCGAACGGACGGCGCAAGTGCGCCGTGGCTTGCAGCTTGAATATCTGACGCTTGGGTATAACAGCCTGGAGGCGGTGATCGCGATTCTGGCTGGTCTCATCGCCGGCAGTATTGCGCTGGTGGGATTTGGGGCCGATAGCGTGATCGAAGTAGTGTCCGGGCTGAGTCTCGTGTGGCGCTTGCGGTCGGACGCGAATGTTGCGCGGCGTGCTCGCGCGGAAGCGATTTCGTTGCGGATCGTTGGAGTTTGCTTTGCGGCGTTGGCAGGTTATGTGGCCTGGGATGCCGCAGTCGCTCTCGTGAGGCGTGAAACTCCTGAGGAAAGCGTTCCTGGCATCATTCTAGCTGCTGCCTCGATTGTGATCATGCCTTTGTTGGCGCGTGCCAAGAGGCGTGTGGCCGGTCACATCGCAAGCGCGGCATTGACGGCTGATGCTCGGCAAACTCAGTTGTGCGCCTATCTTTCTGCCATTCTGCTCGGCGGGCTGTTGCTGAATGCCTTGTTTGGGTGGTGGTGGGCGGATCCAGTCGCGGCGTTAGCGATGGTCCCCATCATCGGCAAGGAAGGAGCCGACGCGCTACGCGGGAAGACCTGCTGCGCGTCCTGTCACTAACCCCGATTGATGAGGCTCGCAACATAGCCTGCGCCGAAGCCGTTATCGATGTTCACCACCGTCACGTTACTGGCGCAGCTATTCAGCATGCCCAGCAGCGCGGCCAAGCCACCAAAGCTTGCTCCATAGCCAACACTTGTCGGGACAGCGATCACAGGGCACGAAACTAAGCCTCCGACGGCGCTCGGCAAGGCGCCTTCCATCCCGGCGCAGACAACCACCACACGCGCTTGAGTGAGGCGCTCGCGGTTGTTCATCAGGCGGTGAATGCCTGCTACACCCACGTCGTGAATAGTCTCCACTTCATTGCCCATGACTTCCGCGGTGATCTGCGCTTCTTCGGCGACGAAGAGGTCGCTTGTGCCGGCGCAAACGACCGCGATCTTGCCTTTGCCATGCACCGTGCGATCTCGCCACACGCGGATGGCTCGGGAGAGCGGAAAGTATTCGGCGTCTGCGAACGCGGTCTGCATTGCGTCCCAGGCCGCAGGCTCGGCTCTTGTGATGAGGACGTTCGGCGCACGCTCCAGGAGTCTCCCGGCGATGGCCGTGACTTGCTCGGGCGTCTTGCCTTTTCCGAA
>DASQDN010000011.1:0-3406 GCA_035634155.1 Bryobacteraceae bacterium
CGAGGCTCGCAAGGCCATTGTGCAAACGGCCTTGAAGTACCTGGAGAACCTGCGCGAGGAGGCCGAGGGTGACGGCGCGCTGATGCGTGAACTCGCGGCGGCGTACGGCAAGATCGGCGCCGTGCGCGGTCATCCTCTGAAGAGCAACCTGGGTGACTCCAAAGGGGCTTTGGAGAATTACACACAGGCCGTAAAGCTTCTGGAGAATTCCGCGTTGCGGGACGATGAAGAGTCGCAACGTCTGCTTGCGTCGGTGTATCGGGATATCGGGTTGATCCAGCGGCGTCAAGGCGAGCCGCAACAAGCGCTGCAAAGTTATACCCGGTCGAGAAACCTGGCGGCGAGTGTACTAGAGCGCGTTCCCAAGAGCCGGGAGACGCTGCAGATGATGGCCGAGCTCGAAGGCGAACGCGGCAGGGCGCTGACAGAACTGGGCGACACCGACGGGGCCGCTCGTGCTGCCGAAGGAGCGATGCGCGCCGCCCAAGCGTTAACGAATCTGGACCCAGGCGATTGGGGGCATCGGATGGGCTTATCGACAGCTTATACAGCCCTGGCGACCGCGCAGATCGGGGCTGGGCGCATC
The DNA here is from genome assembly GCA_035634155.1 of Bryobacteraceae bacterium. Classification (GTDB taxonomy): domain Bacteria; phylum Acidobacteriota; class Terriglobia; order Bryobacterales; family Bryobacteraceae; genus DASQDN01. The sequence continues at coordinate 587 of DASQDN010000011.1, forward strand.
GCGGACGCGGCGAACAGTTATCGCAACGCGGTCGGACTTCGCGAGAAGCTGGCGAGCGAGCGCCCGAACGATGTATCGATCCAGCGGAACCTGCTGATCGCTTATGGTGGCCTGGGCGATGTGCTTGGATTTCGTACAGGTGACAACCTTGGCGACACCGAAGGCGCGATGACGGCGCTGAACCGCTCCATATCGATTGCGGAGCGGCTACATCGTGCAGACCCCGCGGACAGGCGTGCACAATTTGATCTGGCGAGCGCGTACATGCGTTTGGGCGCGGTGATGGTGGATGCGGGGTCCATGGATGCGGGGGTGGCAAAGCTTGAGCAGGCGTACCGCCTTCTGGAAACGCTGCGCGCAGCCGATTCCGCCAACACTTTGTTCCGCTACAACTCCATGTTTGTTGATCGGCGGATTGGGGAAGCGCTCGTGACAACGGAACGTCGGCGGCGCGAGGGAATCGCGCAGTTGGAGCGTGCGGCCGCTGAAGCCGGCGCGCTGATGAATGGCGCGCAAGCACCGGGAGCGCGTCTGAACCGATTGTTGTCGCAATTGAAACTGGCAGAGTTGCGAGCCGAGGCTGGAGATGCAGCCGCGGCCGCTCTCGCCGATGTGTTGGCCCGAGAGGTTATCCAATATCCCAGTCTGCTCAAGGCGCCGTGGAATCGAGCGACAACTTACGCCGCTTTAGGTCGCGTGTATGGCCGAGTGGGCCGCAGCAAGGATGCCGCCGAGTGGCTGGAGAAGAGCGTTACTGCCTGGCGTCAATTGCAGGCGCCTGCCGGATTGGAGATACGGCGACGAAAGGAATTGGCGAAGGTGGAAGAGCAACTCGCAGACGTGCGTGTGGGAGTCGATCGTCGGCGGAACTCTGCTCGCTAGGGCTGAGCCTCCTTCACCACCCATTCCGAGATGCCGGCCGAAGCCGACGGTTGAAACTTCACCTCCAGCCGCAGACCGTTCGTGGTGACAGGTTTGAATGCAACACGGTTGTAGGTGTCGGTCACGGTGGTGTAAGGCGTGAGGGCTTTGACCGGCTTCCACTCGTTGCGCGCGCGATATAGTGGGCGCCAGGATTCGGGAGTCTTCAACGTGCCGCGGCCCGCTGTTGCGGTCCAGTATACGGAAGATTCCGCCACCGTCGCGGTCTTCGGAAACGCGTATTCCACCCACCCACTGGGCCGTGCCGCGCTCGCCCCACTCGTAGCTGGAGCCCCGGTCCGCGGAGGAGGAGGGCTCGTCGCCGTCGTTGATCATGCGCGGCTCCTTGATACCGTTCGCCATCTCCTTCAATCCCGAGGTTGTCACCTTGCTCGCCATGGCTAACGTCGGAGCGGGCGCGGGTTTCGCAGTAGCTCCCGAATCGGCGAGCCACACAGCCATCTGCCCCGATCCGCGATTTGCCCAAGCAAAGTACGGGATGGCCGTGAACTCCTGTTCGTTCCTGGTCAGCTTGCCGTCACTGCTATACGCGAGCGCGATTGCGCGCCCTTTCACTACCGTGACGCCGCCGAGGAGTTTCGCTTCAAAGCGCGCTTGCAGAGGCGTTGATTCAGCTACCACCAGATTGCGCACGCGGCCGCCGGGGTTGTCCACCCACTCGGCCGCATACACAAGGGGACCGCGTTGAATCGCGAGCCTGCCGCGATCGGCCGCTACCTTTTCATTGGCACGGACCTTGCGAATATCCATGGGCAGCGCGAGCTCAATCCGATCGCCGGATCTCCAATCACGGTTCAGCGTCACATATCCTTTGTCGAGCTGCAGTGGGATCGGCTCGCCGTTGACCTTTAGCGTAACGGGCGCGGAAGGCCTTTCGATGAAACGGTATAGATCCCCGCCTGTGATCTCGCCACGCGCCCAATCGGGGATGCGCAGCTTGAGGGCGAACGGTCCCGGCCCCTGGGGATGCACGCTAATCCGGATGTTTCCTTGCCATGGATATTCCGTGTCCTGGACCACCTTTACTTTCCGCCCGCCTTCCATCGCGATATCCGCAGTGCCGGCGGCGTACAGATTCACGTAAACCGTATCCTGCGCGGTGGCATAAACGTAGCCCGGCAGAGACGCATAAAGCGCGTCATATTGCCGGGACAACACGCGCATCCGAACCAAGGCATACGGACATGCTGCCCGTTTGATTCGAGGGGATTCGGATAAAAGAACGTTTTGCCGTCGAGCGACACACCGGAGATGAGGCCGTTGTACAACGTGCGTTCCAGGACATCAATGTAGCGGGCGTCACCATGAAGAAGGAACATGCGATGGTTCCAGTAATCGTTCCCAATGGCCGCACAGGTCTCGTTGTATGCGGTCAGGTTGGGAAGCTCGTAATCGGCGCCGAAAGCTTCGCCGTCGTGACGCGCTCCAATGCCACCGGTGAGGTACAGCTTCTTGCTGGTGACATTGTCCCAAATCGCGTCCAGCGCTCGCGTATACGCCTGATCGCCAGTTATCGCCGCGACGTCAGCCATGTCCGAGTACATGTACGTCGCGCGCACGGCGACCTACCGCTTCGGTCTGATCGACTACTTTCACGTGCGCCTGGCTGTAGGGCTTGCCGCTGCCGCGCGCATCCAGCAGGAACTTGGCTAAGTCCAGATACTTCTGATCGCCCGTAATGCGGTAAAGCTTGGCTAGACCCATTTCCGTGATCTGGTGACCGGGATAAATTGAGCGCTTCCCTGGGCCAAAGGTGCTGGTGAGGAGGTCCGCGGTCTTCAGCGCGATGTCCAGCAGAGTCCTCTTACCAGTGGCGGCATGATGGGCGGCCGCGGCTTCGTACAAGTGGCCGAGATTGTAGAGTTCGTGGCTAAGATC
>DASQDN010000012.1:0-24240 GCA_035634155.1 Bryobacteraceae bacterium
GACGTGGCTTCTCTACCTGCTTAGCGGGCTGCTGATGTTCGCGTCGCCGTTCTTTACCAGCGGACGATCCGCAATCCTGCCTCGCATCACCGATAAAGAAGAGCTCCATACCGCAAACGCGCTCACGCAGACCACGCAGTGGCTCACATTGTCGATCGGGACCATGCTCGGCGGAGTCAGTACGACGCAGTTTGGCTATGAGTGGGCGTTTGTGGCAAACGCGCTGTCTTTCGCCTTTAGCGGGTTTGCGATCTCGCGCCTGCACTCGGCCACCGGGCATTTCCGGCCCGCTCGCACCGTCGCCGCAAAGAACACGGCCACCGGCGGGCAGTTCTGGGTCGAATTCAACGACAGCATCCGATACATGCGTGGAACACCGCTCGTCCTGGCGATCGGCTTTGCGGGAGTCGGTTGGGCCAGCGGTGGCGGCGCAGCCCAGATCCTGTTCACGCTGTTCGGCGAGGTCGTCTTCAATATGGGTCCGGCCGGCATCGGCCTCATCTGGGGATTCGCCGGCATCGGACTCGTGCTCGGAGGCGTGCTGGGCCACTGGATGGGCAAGCGGCTTACGTTCGAGCGCTACAAGCATGCGGTGTGGATCGGCATGCTGGTGCATGGCGCATCGTATGCGTTATTCGCCGTCGGCAATCTTTGGAATGCGCTCTTCTTCATCACGTTGTCGCGTGTCGCGATGGGCTGCAACAATGTGCTCAACCGCACCATGCTCCTTACCCATGTGCCGGACGAGTATCGCGGCCGCGTCTTCACCACCGTCGAAGCGATGATGAACGGCACCATGATGGCCTCGCTCGCGGTGGCAAGCGTCGCGACGTTGACCTACGACCCGCGCAGCATCGGCGTCGTCGCAGGCCTCCTCAGCGCGTCGACATCCTTCATCTGGCTGTGGGCACAACTCGCCGGCAAGCTGGTCGAACCGCCGCGTCTGCCCGAACCCGAAACACCGAAGGCCGATCCAATCGTGACGGCCTAAGTGGTTACAGCCGGGAGCGAAGCTGCTGCAAGAATTCAGCCTGAGCCGTCTGCAGATAAAAGTGCCCGCCAGCAAACAGATCGAGCGAGAAGTCAGCCGTAGTCTGCTCCCGCCAGCGCTGCAGATGCTCGCGCGAGATGTTCGGATCGTCCGTACCGCCGTACACATGAATGGGCGCCGGCAGCGGGTCTCCGGGCGAGTACACGTACTTGCGGTACAAGCTCGCATCCGCACGCAAACCCGGTAACGCCAGGCGCATCAACTCCGCATTTTCCAGGACCTCTGCGGGCATGCCCTGCAGCCGCCGGAGTTCGTCGAGAAACTCGGCTTCCGAAGGCTCCGGGCCGGGCTTGTGATTAAGACGAAACTGCGGAGCTCGCGCCGCTGACACATGCAGCGCCTGTGGAAGAACGCCCCGTCGAGCTAGCTCAAATGCGATCACCGCGCCCATGCTGTGCCCGAAGAACGCAAACGGCGGCTGTAGATACGGCTGGATCTCGGCCGCCAACGCCTCGATCAGCGAATCCATCGTTTGGAAGCCCGGGTCGGGCAATCGCACCGCCACCACCGCGACCTCAGGCATTTCAGTCTGCCAGGCGCGATACATCCTCGCTCCCCCGCCCGCATACGGAAAACAGAACAGCGTCCTCTTGCCGGCAGCCATCTCGTTCAGCCCCAGAAACCACTCGGGCTTCTTGGCCGCGCGCTGCTTCAGCCGCATCGCCAGCAGCTTGCGTTTCTCATCCGACATTCCAGTGGGCGCTTCCGGTAGAGCCTGCTTCGGCCGATTCACCAACTCCAGCAACAGCCGTTCGAACGGCAGCACGTTGAGATCAGCCGCATACTGAAGCGCGGCGCCTCGCGACCGCCGAGCGACATCCGTCCAATGATCGCGATCCGTCACCAGCCTGCGAATGACATCGACCCAAGGCTCCACATTCTGCGGCGGCACTTCCGCCACCGGCACCATGTTTCGATCCACTGCCGGCTTGTAGTGCCGGATCGGATTCACCGGCAACAGGTATTCCACCCCGAGGTGCGCTTCCGGAATCCCTCCAATATCCGACGCCACCACCGGCACACCCCGCGACATCGACTCCAGCACGATTCGCGAACGCGCCTCCGCCCACACCGAGGGAACCAAAATCGTCTTCGTCATCCGCAGCAGATCATCGACGTCGTCAAACGGCCGCAGCAAGGCGATGTTCTTCCTTCGCTCGAGGTTCTCCATGTCCTCGGCCGTGGCGCCCCAAGTGGGCACAGCCGCAAACGCGACATCCGGCAACCGGTCAGCGACAGCCAGGAAGATGTCGATCCCCTTCACCGCGCATGGGTTGACCATCGTGACGTACGGGCTGTCGAAACTCCCCAAATCCGGGTACTCGGGCGCCTGTTCCAGCAGCGAAATAGGGACGTGGACCGCGTCGAGCCCGCCCCATTCCTTCATGTAGGAGGCCACATACTGACTCACGCCGACAATCGCATCCGCGTGCCGCAGGTTCGCCGTCTTGGGCTGACTGACCGAAGAACTGTCAGGTCCGAACGGAACCGCAATGGTCGCGCGAACAAGGTACACCACCCGCGCCCGCGGAGCCCGGATCGCAAGATCGAACAGCAGTTGGCCCGGATCATCCGTAGACGTCAGAATGATGTCGGGATCGAAGTCGGCGATCTGAGCGGAGAAGTAGCCGCGCATCTGCGGGTTGCGCGTCAGCGTGCGGACATCGACGCCATTCAGCCGCATCCGAACCGCATCCGCCTCGGCGACGTCGGCCGTTACACCCCGATCCGCGAGTTGCCGCAAAAGCTTATGGTGATCCTCGGCGCCGAAGTTCTCCACCCGCGTCACGACCCGCACTTCATGGCCGCGCTCGGCAAGCGCCTCCATCAACAGCCGGTTAGACTTATCGCCGCCGCCATGAGACGGGAAGTACAAGGAGTTGTGCGCGAGCAAAATGCGCACTTACCGCTTCTCCCGCAGCCGCTTCAAAAGCAGGGCGCGCTTGGCGTCGGAAAGATTCGGCGTCGTCGGAATCGGAGCCGGCGCCGCGGCTACGTTGCTGGGCTGCAGGCGCCCCAGATACGCGCCGAAGTCCCGAGCATCCAAACGCGAAACGAACCGGATCGCTGCTTCCCGCGACCGCTCCGCCTCAGCCGCGTAGGCCGCTTCGTCCGTTGTCAGAACACGTAGCGCGTCCACCCAAGGCTCAATCTCTTGACGCACATCCACCGGCTTGGGCATATGCGCTTCGTCGAACACAGGCTCGAATCGCTCAAACGAGTGCACCGGAATTACGTACCCCGTGCCAGCCTTCGCCTCCACCAAGCCCCCGGAGTCGCTCGCGATCACCGGCACGCCCCGCAGCATCGCCTCCATCGCGATTAGGCCGAAGCCCTCCAACCACAGCGACGGCATCAGCAGCACCCGAGCTTGCGCCAGCACCTCGTCGATACTAGGCACGCTCCCGAGCACCGTCACGTTCGGCAGCCGAGCCATGGCCTCGCGATCGGCCCGCGTCGTGCCCCACCCCGCCAAACCGCCAAACTGCAGCTCAGGGAAGCGCTCGGCCAATCGGAGGAAGATCGTTATCCCCTTGACAACCGATGGATTAACCGTCAGCACGAACCGATTACGAAACGAACCCAACCGCGGAGAAGGCGGATTCCCGTACATCGGCGGATGGATTACAATCGGCTTCGTTCCGCCAAACTCCCGGATATACGCCGCCATCGCGTGACTGATAGCGACCACCCCGGCGGCGTCGCGCACCATCGAAGCGGCGTGCGGATCGGGATTCCAGCTCGCCGGGCCGAAGGGATACCACTGCGGGGTATGCGCCAGGTACACGATCCGGCCGGCAGCCGCATTGTGAGCCTCGCGCAACAGCACATGACTCACATCCTCCGACGAAACCAGCACCCAATCAGGTCCGAACTCACGAATGTACTCCGACAACGCGGAGGCGCGGCGGCTCAGGTCGCGTACCGACCTTATCTCGATGCCGTCTATCTCGCTGGACCGCGATTCCCCATCCGAAGCGCACACCACGCGACAAGCATGCCCCGCCTCCGCCAAACTTCGGAGCCACACCAGGTTGCTGCGGGTGGATCCTCCGCGCGGCGGATCGTAGGTGGCGTTCGCGGCCAGCAGGACACGCATCAGGGGTTGGCAGCCGCGTCGTCCAACAGTTGGCGAGCTTCCTCGTCAGACATGCCCTCGATCTCCGCCAGCAGAGCCGCATACTCGGCGGGATCGATACCACCCAGTTGTGCCGTCTCGATGCGAGCGGCGAGGTCGGACAGCGTTAACGTACCCGAATACACATCGTCGATCGATAGCTCAACACCGAAAGTCTCGCGGATGCGCAGCAACAGCAGCACCGCCAGCAAAGAATGGCCGCCGAGGTCGAAGAAGTTGTCCGACGCGCGAACGTGCGGCTTATCCAGCAGGTTCGCCCAAATGCCCGCGAGTTGCGCTTCGGTTTCCGTCATCGAAGCCGACGTTTGCGCCTGCGCTCGACGACCTCGCACGGCTTGCAGGATTGCTTCTGGCGTCGCAAGCTGGTTCGCGATGCAGGCGTAGTCAACGGCTCGGCGATGGGTGGCGGCGTGTGGCTTGGCTGCGGTCGTAGGAGCGGCGCGCTGGTTAGAACTCCATCGGAAATCGACCAGCTTCGACGCCGGAGCCTTAACGACGAAGCCGCCGCGACTCTCGCGTCGCTCCGCAAAATCGATGCTGTCGAGAAAGGTCGCGGCCGGAGCGTTCTTCTTGGTGCGCTCGTACGGAAAAATCACATGCGACAAACCGGAGGCCATCGCCTTTTCCCCGAGAAACGCCGCCACACGGTGCTCCACTCCACGACCGAGCACGCGGCAGCTCAGCAAAAACGTATCGACGACAAGCTCGTTGTCCCGCTCCTTCGTAATCACCACGCCCACCAGGCCGTAATCTCCGAAGCGGTCGCCGACCTCGGCTGTATACACCTCATAACCATCCAGCGATCGGATCTCCGCCTCGCTCCGCCGCACCGTCGTGAGGTTGAACTGATTGGTGCGCTGCGTAAGCTGCGCCGCCCGAGGCAGACGCGCCCGGTCAAGCGGCTGAATGGACACACGCAGCTTGAGCCCGGCCATAAACTCATCCAGACTGGACGCGCGCTGGACCTCAGCGCCGAACTCGTGCTGCTGAGCGTAATAAGCGTTGCGATTGCGATCTTCTTCCGTGATAACCGGGTGATCGAAGGCCCACACATGGTTGAGGAACTCGGGGGTGCGTTCGATATCGGCCGGCAACGCGAGCGTAAGAACTTCGGGCAGCGCGCCGGACAGCTCGGCGCATTCCTTCGGGTTGTCGTCAACGAAGATGAAGCTGTCCAGGCCCAGCCCGAGCTCTTCGGACAGCGAAACCAGATTCTCTGACTTAGACTGCCAGTTCAAACGCCAGGAGGCAAAGTGCCGTAGCGCAAGCGGCATCTCCGGATGCGCCGCAAAGGTCTCCAGCACATCCTGCTCGTTGTTCTTGCTCGCCATCGAAAGCAGCACGCCGCATTCGCGCTGCTCCACCATAAACTCCTGCAAAGCTCGGCGCGGCGCGTCCAGGCTAACACCTTCCGAACCGTCCTCGCCGCAGATGCCGTTCCATAGCGTGTTGTCGCAGTCGAGCGCAACCACCTTGAGGGGCGGCCGAAACAAAGCATGCGCATGCCGCACCAGCGCGGTTCCCAATGCCGTGTAATACAGCTCGGTGTACGGGATCTTGCCTAAGCGATCGCCTTCAGGGTCGTGCGGTTCGCTCACCGGATACAAGCGCTCAATCTGCGCGCTGCTGAGGAACTGCAACCCGGGAGTATCTTCTAACGATGCCGCAAGCGTGGTTTCAACCCGCGGGGGAAAGCTCGAGGCCGAAGGACACAAGCAGAACAACAAAGGCGCCCGCAGCCGCTGAGCCGCTTCTCGCAAATGCTCCGATAGCTCCCGTGAGTTCTCCTCCACGCGCCCCAAATCCTTGACCGACCCCAGGTCCTCCAGCCGAGCCAGAACGATATTGATGCCGTGCGCATTGGATCCGATGACGCTGTGTGGATCGAGCAGTGTTTGAGCGATCTGGTTGTACGGAGCAAACGCGACGTCAAAGTTAGCGTTAAGCTGACTTCCCCAAAAAGAGATCACATTCCGCAGCGGCTCGGCTGTGAAGCTGGCTGCGACGGCGAGGCGGAACGGGGCACTAGCTGTGTCGATGGTCACAAGCGCAACCAATATTTTATACGGAGGGTGCTTGGAGCTCCGAGCCTCGCAGCGCCTTCCAGTACTATTCCTCCGCGACCGATGGGCAAAGAAATTCTCAAATCCTCTCGAGAGCAGCCGAGAAGGAACGTGTGAAGCGCTGCTCCGTTAGCCATCTTTTTAGGATTACCGCCCTTCTATGGGCGTTGTGCTGGATTCCATTACAAGCGGCTGAGAATCCGGCTTGGCGGTTCTTAACAGCCGCGGATGGCCTCGATGAAGCATTTTCCTTGGTGGCTGCCGTCCAGCCCGATGGCTCCGTCATCCTTGGCCACGGGTCCGGCAGTTGGATGGAACGATATGACGGCTACAGGTTGGAGCGGAGGGCGCAGCCGCCGGTATTGAACGGGCTCATCAGTTTACCCAACGGGCAAATGTGGGCACGCACTTCGAGTGGGTTGTATGTATTCGAAGGCGGCAAGTGGCACGTCATCGACAAGGCGACCAGGAGCCTTGCCCCGGCTGGTAAATCCGGAGCCGTGGTTCTGGCGGGCAATACAATCCAGCTTCTAAGATCTCCCAGCAGCGCGCCTGAAACGATCTTCGATGACTCAAAGGCTTCTCTCGGACCGATTGTCGACATTGGCGCTGGTCCGAAGGCAGGCCAGGTTTGGGTTTCCGGCCGTAAGGGTTTCGGCCTGCTGACTTTGGAAGCGAATGGCTCGGCCACCTGGAAGCCCTTCGGAAGAATCCCGCGCGGCTATCAGCAGTTCTCGTGCCCCATCGCAGGACCGTCGGGCGAGTTGTACATTACGGCCACAAACGGCTCGGGCAAACGAACGGCTCTTGTGCTGAACAAGACCGGTCACCGCGTCCTTGCGACAGCCGACCGGGGCGATCTCCGGGCGTGGGCAGGCACGGAAGGAACCATCTGGCTGAAGAAGGCAGACGGTCTCTCGCGCTTGGTGAACGGTCAGTGGATCGCAGAGGAACGGCGGGATGTGCTTTCCGGCGCTCTGCATAATGTAACGCCGCTGCCCGGCGGAGCATTCTGGTTAACCACATCGCAAGGTGCGGCACGATACACGCCGCCGGTCTGGCGCACGCCGCCTGAGGTCGTGCACTTGCAAAAGCAGGTTCAGTCCATTACCGAAGATCCGGCGGGACGGCTGTGGTTCGACTTTGGTACCGAGCTTGTCAGTTACGACGGAGCTTCGTGGCGTCACTATCCGCTGCCCAAAGGAGATAGCACCAACCCGTATCAGACCTTCACCGTCTTCCATATGAAGGATGGCCGCCTGCTCGTCATGCTGCTGAAAGGCGAAGAATTCCTGCTGTTCCAACCGCAAACCGGAAAGTTCGAAAAGCGTTCAGTACCGGAAGGCAACCACATCTGGGGAATGTCTGCAGCGGAGAACGGCGACGTTCTCATGGAATCCGTGCGGGGCCAAGATCACCACTTGATGAGCTACGACGGTAAGTCCTTCCGGACGGTTGCCAGGTGGACAGCGGACAAGGCGAACCTGGGCGCTCCCAAGCACGCCTTCCAATCGAAGCTTCTAGGGCTGCTGAACGGCGCCAGCCTGGCCCTTGGCAAGATTCACGACGGAACAGCTAGCGCCGTTGGCGTGGCGGACGGTCGTGCGGAGGCAGACGGCGCCTTCTCACTCTTTGAAGGTTCGGATGGATTGTACGTGGGCGGCCAGAAGACCCTTCAGCGATTCGACGGCCGTTCGTGGACCGTGATCGAACGCGGGCTCGGCGATATCCGCAGGATCATGCGTGATCGCGATGGTTGGACGTGGCTTGCATCCGCCACGGGCGTCCACCGCTTTCGCGGCGAGAACTGGATTCACGCCGACTCCAGCGACGGCCTGCCATCGAACATTACGCTTTCCGTGTTCCAGGACAGCCGGGGAGTAATCTGGGCGGGGACCACCGGCGGCCTTTCGCGCTTCCACCCGAATGCCGATACGGAAGCCCCAAGAACCTTCATCGTGCAAGAGCGGAGCGCGGCTGAAGTGGCGCCCGGCGGCATCGCCAACATCGTTTTCGACGGCGTGGATCGCTGGAACAAGACCGGCAAATCCCGACTTATGTACTCCCACCGGCTGAACGGCGGCGCATGGACTCGATTCCGAAGCCAGTCTTACGCCTCCTTCGATGGCTTGGATGCGGGCGCGTACCGGTTCGAAGTTCGAGCCATGGATCGCAATGGCAACATCGACCCGGTAGGCGCCCAGTTCGATTTCCAAGTTCTTGTCGCATGGCATCGTACACCGCAGTTCCTGGTGACGGCCTTCTTCCTGGGCGCCATCATCCTGGCCCTGTTGTGGCTGACGGTTTCGCATTACAGGTCCCGCGGTCGTCTGATTAAACAGCTCAGCGTCGCAAAAGAAAAGGCGGAGGCGGCCAGCCAGGCCAAGAGCGAGTTCCTGGCAAACATGAGCCACGAAATCCGCACCCCCATGAATGGCGTCATCGGCATGACGGACCTCGCCCTCGACACCGACCTGACCAGCGAGCAACGCGAGTATCTGGAGACTGCCAAGGACTCGGCCGATTCCCTCCTGACGTTGATCAACGATGTACTCGACTTCTCCAAGATGGAAGCGGGAAAATTGGCGCTCGATCTGATCCCGTTCGACCTGCATGAGTTGATGAGCAAGACCATCCGCAGTCTGGCCATCCGAGCCGACCAGAAAAAGCTCGAACTTTTGCTGGATGTAGCAGACGATGTTCGCCACATCGTAGTCGGCGACCCGACCCGGCTTCGCCAAATCCTTGTCAACCTGATTGGAAATGCCATCAAATTCACCGATTGCGGCGAAATCCTGGTGCGCGTGACAACAGCGGAGGCCCGCGAGGACAACATCGTGCTGCAGTTCAGCGTGCAGGACACCGGCATCGGGATTCCCAAGGAAAAGCAGGGTCTAATCTTCGAATCCTTCAGTCAGGCGGACACCTCGACCACACGGAAGTACGGCGGCACCGGCCTGGGACTGTCGATTTCCATGAAACTGGTCCGCATGATGGAAGGCCGCTTGTGGGTGGAGAGTGAACCTGGATCGGGCGCGACGTTCCACTTCACGGCTGAACTCGGCATTTGCGAAGCTCCTGTGACGGCTGCTCCCGCACGCGGGCAAACACTGGATCGGAAGTCCGTTCTGGTGGTGGATGACAACTCAACCAATTTGCGGATCATGGCCGGCACCCTGCGACACTGGGGCGCTTCGACGCGCTGTGTTGGCTCGGCATCCGAAGCCATGACCGCGTTGCAGGAAGCGACTGACCTCGATAAGCCATACGACCTGATCGTGACCGATTGCCACATGCCCGACGAGGATGGCTTCATGCTGGCCGAGCGGATTCAACAGACACCAACGCTCGCCGGCGCACGCATCGTGATGCTCACTTCCGGCGGTATGCGGGGAGACGCTGCCCGCTGCCGGGAACTCGGGGTCGCAGCTTACCTGACGAAACCCGTCATGCGCGCCGAGTTGTTTGAGGCGCTCACAAAGGTCATCGCCGGACCGCAGGACGACTCACGACCCGCCGAACTCCTGACCAAGCACGAACTCCGGGCCGGAGGTCGCCGGTTGCGAATCCTGCTGGCCGAAGACAACCCGGTAAACCAGAAGCTGGCGAAGCGGCTGCTTGAAAAAGAAGGCTATACCGCGACGGCGGTCGGCGACGGAGCTCAGGCGCTCGCGGCCATTGAAGCCCAGCCCTTCGACCTCATCCTGATGGACGTGCAGATGCCTGTGATGGACGGGCTTCAGGCAACCCGAACAATCCGGGAGAAAGAGCGCATCACCGGGCTGCACATTCCGATCATAGCCATGACCGCGCATGCGATGACTGGCGATCGGGAGCGCTTCCTGGCGGCCGGGATGGACGCCTATGTATCCAAGCCCGTTCGTCCTAACGATCTCTTCGCCGCCATCGAAAAGTGCGCGGGATTAAACCGGAACTCGGCCGAAATCTTGGAGCTTGCCAGCGCCGTGGGACAGCCCGACGCAGTGGCGGAACGGTCGTACCAGTGACGGCGGCCTCTCGCTAATCAGGGAGCGCAAAGCTATACAACACGTTGGCCGACGATACAGCGACGTACTGCTTGCCGTCGACCGCATACGTCATCGGCGATGACGGAATGGACGAGCCCGCGCCGAAGCGCCACAGAGCCTTTCCCGTCTTCGCATCGAGCGCGATGAAGTTGCCCTCCATCGACGCGGCGAATACAACCCCGCCGGCAGTCGCAAGAACTCCCGGGGGCAGGCCGCCCTGGGTCAACTCAAACTTCCACTGAATCTTGCCGGCCTCCGGATCGAACGCCATGACACCCTGCGTCGGCGGATCTTGACCCGCTACCTGGGGGGCGCCGAACCCGCCGCCCGTGCCGCGTCCCTGATACTGCCTACCGGGTTCGAACACCGCGGGTCCCGTCGCATACCGGGCGGGCGTGTCCGAATACATGAAGTACATCCATCCCGTCTGCGGACTATACGACGGCGCCTGAAAATTCGTGCCGCCCCCGATGGACGGATAAATCACGACGCCCTCCGGCGTCGCGCGAGAGTTGTCGGTCAGGATAGGCCGGCCGTTCGCATCCCAACCCTTCACCCAAGTCGCACGGACGAACGGGGTCGCCGACAGGAACTTGCCATTCGTACGATCCAGCACGTAGAACACTCCGTTGCGGTCGGCATGCAGCAAAAGCTTTCGCTGCTGGCCTCTCCACATCCGGTCCACCAACACCATGCCTTCCGTCGAGTCCCAATCGTGCGTATCATTCGGCGTGAACTGATAATGCCACTTGCGCTTGCCCGTATCCGGATCCAGCGCGATCACTGAGCAACTGAAGAGGTTGTCGCCAAGCCGCACATCGCCGTTGATATCCGGACCCGGATTACCAGTAGCCCAATACAGAGTGTTGGACTCGGCGTCATAGCTACCCGGAAGCCACGTCGGCGCCCCGCCCCGCTGCCAGCTATCTCCAGCCCACGTGTCATTGCCAAACTCTCCCGGACCGGGAACCGTATAGAAGCGCCACAGTCGTTTGCCCGTCGCCGGGTCGTAAGCGTCAAGGAAGCCTCGCACCCCGAACTCGCCTCCGGTGATCCCGGAGATGATCTTGTCCTTCACCACCAGCGGCGGCGAGGTGATGCTGTATCCGAGCATCGTATCAGCCACCTGCGTCTCCCAAAGAAACGCGCCCGTGCGCGCATCCAGCGCCACCAGCGCCGCATCCAGCGTTCCGAAGAAGAGGCGATTGCCGAACACCGTAACGCCGCGGTTCACCCGATTGATCTCATACGGATTCGTCACCTTCTGCTTCCGCTGGTAACGCCAGATCTGCCGTCCCGTCCTGGCATCCAGCGCGAGAACTTCGGCGGTTCCTCCCACTGGACCGGTGGTATACATGATCCCGTCCACAACCAGCGGAATCGCCTGCACGATGCCGTCGCCAGGCAATTGCACCGCCCACTTGGCCTGCAGGTTTTTGACATTGGCCGTGTTGATCTGGTTCAACGTCGAATAATGTTTGCCCGAAAGGTCGCCCCAATAGCTGAGATAGTTGTGCGGCTCCTTCTCGGAATCGCGAATGCGCTCCCACGTGAGGCCGGTACCCGCCGCGACCTTCGTCAGATCGGAACCGTCCAGCGTTTTGAGATACGCGACAACATTGGAAATTTCCTGCGTGGAAAGGCGCTTGGCGTAATCATCCGGCATAAGGGATTTCGCCTCGATCCGAAAGTCGGCGAGCGCGGCCTTCTCAAAAGAACGGTACTTCCCTGTCGTGTCCACCATTTGGATGGAGAAGGCATCCACCGCTTTCCGGACACCGCGATAAGAGGCGCCATCGCGGGTCTTCACCACGATCGTGGCAGGACCGGCGCCCCGTCCGCGGCCTCGCGCGGGAGCCCCGGCAGGCGACTGATTTGGGTTCACAATCTTTGCCTGCAACTGCTGAAGGGAAGCTCGGCCCGCTGTCGAGAGTTCGGGCCCGACAGCCGTTCCCGCGCCCTGCACCTGATGGCAGGCGAGGCATCCGCCCTTGCCCTCAAAGACAAGCTTCCCCGCGACGGCATCGCCACGGACCGAGTCGCTGGACGCCGCCTCCGTCACAACAGGTCCGGCAAGACTGCGGATATAAGACACGATCTGCCACGTCTGCTCCGTCGTGAAGTGAGGGAATCCCGGCATCTGCGTGCCTCGAATACCACTACGAATGTTGATGAAGATCTCGCCGTCGGCGCCCCCGCGCGTGAAGTTGCCGCCGGCGATGGAGGGACCGCGATCGCCGCGACCATCGGCGCCATGACACGCAACGCAGGCTTGGTTGTAAAGAACTCGCCCGGCCGCGATGGCCTGCGCGTTACCCGTATACGGATTGCGCTGCGCTTCTGCCCTGTCCTCCTGGGCGAACGCGACGGGGTGCACACCGAGAATGACCAGGAGCAGAACGACAACACTTCGCAACATCATTGGGTGGTTCTTATAGTTATAGCTTGCGTGCGGCCGGCGCCTTTAAGAAGATCGTTTGTCCCTCTCATTGCTGACCGCTGCCTTATAGGGAGATAATGCATGGATTCGATTTCCGGAGATGCCCATGCACGAAGAGCTAATGGACGCGATTCGCGCTGCGACTGAGCAAGCAGACGCCTCCGTCACGGCGCCGCGCGCCCGATTCGCGATGTTGGTCCGGCCCGTGGACGATCCTTTACAGAAGCGCGCGGAGATAGAATCGGCTCTCGCTCCACTCGGCGCGACAGTGCGGCCGTTGTCGCCCTTGGAGACCGATGTCTTGGTGGCAGCATTCCCCGATCGCGTGTTTGCTCTCGATGACGCGAGCGCATTCGCCGCTGCCTACCTGCTGCAGGATGTCTTCGACCTGGAGTCCGCCGAGCCCGACCTGCCGACAAATCTGTTCCCCGAGATCGACCAGCCTGCAAGCCAGAAGGACGCGGCGCGCGAAGGCGTTGCGAAGCTCTGCTTTACCGAAGCACAGAGAGGTCTCGATCCGCACTGGGCACTGGACGCAATGCGAGTAAAGGAAGCGTGGGCATTCTCGGTCGCAAGTGGTCGGCCCGATCGCGGTCGCGGAGTCATCATCGCACAGCCCGATACCGGCGTCATCGACCACGAAGAGTTGCGCGACGTGACGCGCGTGGACCCGCGCGATGTGCTCGACGACGATAACGATCCCACCGATCCCCTCGAAGAATTCGGCAATCCCGGCCACGGCACCGGCACCGGAAGCGTCGTCGTATCGCGTGAAGCCGGCACAATCGCGGGATCGGCCCCGCTCGCGCGCCACATGCCGATTCGTGCGATCAAAAGCGTGCTGCGCATCACGCAGGTCTCCGTCGCCGAAGCCGTCGAATGGGCAGTGGATCACGGAGCGCATGTGATCACCATGAGCCTCGGTGGTATCCCTTCGTTTGCGCTGCATCGCGCCATTCGGCGCGCGGTCGCCGCCGATGTGATCGTGCTCGCGGCCGCCGGCAACTGCGTGCGCGCCGTAGTCTGGCCCGCGCGTTATGAGGACTGCCTTGCCGTGGCGGGCGTGAACTCCGATGATCAGCCCTGGCTCGGGACCTGCCGCGGTTCCTCCGTAGACTTCTCCGCGCCGGCCGAGAATGTATATCGAGCTCGCGTAGGAACTCCCACCGTTGGCCAGGGGCAAGGCACCAGCTTTGCGGTCGCGTTAACGGCCGGGGTCGCCGCGCTGTGGCTCGCCCACCATGGGCGGCCGAATCTGATCGGCGCGGCCCGAGCTAGACGCGAAACACTGCAAGCGATGTTCCGGCGCCTGGTTCGAGCCACCGCGCGACGCCCGCGCGGATGGGACTCATTCAACATGGGCGCTGGAATCGTGGATGCGCGCGCGCTGCTCCAAGCGCCGCTCGATCTCAATCGTGGGCTCGAATCTGCTCCTCAGCACGATAGCGCGGTGGCACGAAGCGCCATCGCCGTGCAATCCCTCGCTCTCGAAAGGATTGGCGAGGCCGCCTACGACGCGGACATCGACTGGAACCGGCACGGCGCGGAGATCGCTACTCTGTTACTCCGCAGCGACGGCGAAACGGACATGCTCGCACGATTCCAGGGAGGCGCGCGATGAACGAATCGAATCACCTCCGCCGTTTAATGGCCGCTCGCACACATGCCGCACGAGAAGGCATCGACACGGAGTCCATGCAGGTTGAGCTTGGCGACGACATCGCTCCTCCGGTCAGCGACGACGTGCTGCATCGAGTGCAGCAAGTCATGAAAGACATGCCTGCTTCCGAGATCACTCAACCCGACGAATACGAGCGGGCCCTGAACATCTTTCTCGCCCATGCCGATCGCGCATTGAGGAAGCTGGATCGCGATCCAAACGCGCGCCTCGACGCGAGCGAAGGCTTCGCGGTCGAAGCAGTCATTCGGACCGACGGAACTCGACCGACACTGCTGGTCCGCAGTGACACGATCAATCCGGCTCACCCCATGGCGGGATCGTGGAAGGACACGTTGTTCGCCGTGCGCGACACAATGCGAGCGCCTGCCTCTGCCGTCGGACGCATTGAGCCCAGCAACGGATCGCCGACACGCTTCTTCGGAACCGGTTGGGTCGTGGACGACGCCAAGGGACTCGTGCTGACGAATCTTCATGTGCTGCACGCGATGCTCTCGTCGATACCCAATGGAATGATTCAGACCGCAACCGGTTTCCGCATCTTGAAGAATGCAGCTTTCGTCGACTTCGCGGCTGAGGACGGCTCGCTCGTG
Organism: Bryobacteraceae bacterium; assembly: GCA_035634155.1. Lineage (GTDB taxonomy): Bacteria > Acidobacteriota > Terriglobia > Bryobacterales > Bryobacteraceae > DASQDN01. The sequence goes on from DASQDN010000012.1 coordinate 14,993, forward strand.
AAGAAGCGGTTCCGCGTAGTGGAGGCAATACCCTCCGGCATCGACGGACCGGACTTCGAACGACTCGACGCGGCGGTGCTTCGCATCGAGCCTGACACGAACTCACCTCCCATGCCGAAAGCCATCCCTGTGATGGCCGATCTCGCCGGACCCGCGGGCGCGATGTCTTCCTTCTGCGTCATCGGCTACCCCGGCCGGCCTGAAGTCATGAGCGGGGTGGTGGATGGCGTCGACTGGGATTGGGTCACGCAAACGCTCTTCGGCAATCGCTTCGGCGTAAAGCGACTAGCTCCGGGCATCGCGCATCGCCCGCTCGGGCAGATCGGCGGAGATGAAAAGGCGTGGGTCTTCGGACACGACGCCACAACGTTGGGAGGCAGTTCAGGATCGCCCGTCCTCGCCTGGCGTGACGCGAACTTCGGCGGCTTCGGATTGCACTTCGCCGGCGCGACGGTAGAGACCAACTGCGCACACGCCGTCGCCCAGTGCCGCGAGCACCTCGAAGCAATGGGAGTGCCCGTCCAAAACCCGGAGTAGCGTATGGGCGAGCTTGCCTTATCGGTCGAGAATCAGCAGAAGATCGCCACCGCTTTGCAAGACATGGTGAAGACGGGCGTGATCCCGGTCGCACGCTTCATCGACGTGTATGACCGGGAGCGGTCGATTGAGCGACAGACGCCCGCATTCCGAACCTTAGAGCAGATGGTCGCCAACAGGAGTGAGGCCATTCCGCTTGCGCTGCGACGCGCCGTTGAAGACGGCTTCTTCGTGCCCTTGTGGAGTTCGCTGCTGGAGGTTGCAGCCCACTCACTTAGCAACGCCGACGCGAGTATCACTGCCATTGCGGATGAGATCGGCGCGCCAGAGTCGGTAGGCGTAATGCAGCGCGTGCTGCGCTCGGCAGGATTGCGATCTGTGAGCACTCTGCCCGCAATCCTCCGCACCGCGCGTGCTACCGCATTGGTCACGGCCAAGGTGCCGGGCACGAACAAGACAACGTTCGGAACGGGTTTTCTCGTCTCACCAACGTTGATGCTGACGGCTGCTCATGTGGTGGAGCCGCTGATTGCAAACATGAAGGAGATCCCAGGCTCGGCCGAGACAGCGACCGTACAGTTCTTCAATCAGCTCGAACAGACAAAAGGTCAGTGGCCCGTCAAGGCTCGATTCGCATCCAAGTGGCTCGTCTGCATGAGCCCTCCGAATGGGAGTAACGGCAAGCTTGCGCTGAGTGACTCCTCCGAGGCGGCGCAGCGTCTCGACTTCGCCTTGATTCGTCTGTCCGAACCGGTAGGCGACGTGGAGGCGGTCGATGTGACCGAGCCTCCAGACCCGGAGCTGAACGGCCGCCTCACCGTCATGGGCTACGGCGGCGGCACCGAGTGCTTGTTTGACGATCACATTGTGAAGCAGCTCGACGCGGCGGGTTGCCGCATCCTGCACGACGTTAATACCGTCGAAGGCATCTCCGGCGGACCGTGCATCGATAGCTCCGGACGTGCTGTGGGTCTGCATGAAGGATCGTTGACCGCGGTCGAGCCGGCATACAACCGCGCCATTCATCTGCGAGCCGTTCGGCAATGGATGAAGAAAGGCGGCTCGGACCCACTGACTCCGAGGTCCGAGCCGCCTCGCGGCATCTACGATCGAGAAACGCGCCGCGCGTGGGTAGCGGCGGGCGAGACTCTGCTTGGTAAGACCGAGGTGGACCGGCAGCAATGGCTAGATAGCGTAGCTCACCTATCGCCGGACGATCCGCGTGGGGGCGCGTCCACCGACGTGTTCCATCCGGTCTTCGGTCGCTCCGATTTCCACGATTGGATCACCGCCGCGACGGACATCGACGGGCCGCGAAGAATCGCGTTGTACTCAGGCCAGCCAGGATCGGGTAAGTCATTCTCCGCGGCCATTCTGCGGCAGCGCCTGAAAGACTCCGGCGATCGAGTCGTAGTGATCCCTCCCGCGGCGGCGAAGAAGCCGCTCCCCGAGGTGATGGACTTTCTCACGTCCGAAGCAGGAGGGCAGAACGTGAATGGTTCCGATGTCCTCCTTCGACCGACCGAAGGTGTCATCCGGCGTGACTTGCTGCCCGACACATTCAGCCAGTTGCTCGGTGTGGTGCGCGGCGGTTCTCGGCCCTCGGCATTGCTCTGGCTGATTGTGGATCTCGGTGACGACTCGGCACTCACCAGTGAGAGCCTCAGCAACTGGAAGAAGTTCCTGATCGAGGCGGAAAAGAGAACGTGGGTTCGGCTGTTGATCGTCGGCTTGAGCACCGCCAATCGTGGCGACTTCCGCGCATCGGCGGCCAAACCGGATCAGGTGGAAAGCCGGTCGATCTCGCCCATCACCTCCGATGAGTTCCTGGAGTCGATTAGCGCCCAAGCGCGGGCTCAACACTTGGATGCCGCCCAGTGGGCACAGGAAAGCTCGGTGCTTTGGGACGAGATGGTGGAGCCCTTATCGCCCCGCGAAGGCCGAAGCGTCATTGCCGTACGCGCGGCGCTGGAGATTCGGACCATGATGCGGAAGGCGGCGGAGGACTCCGATGAATAACACGCCTTCGCTCCGCAGCGGGTTCGCCGATCTGAGGCGGCGGCTGAAGTCCACACCCGTGCTGGATGGGCCGCTCAACTTTATTGACGCAGCCGAGGAGCTTCGCTTTCAGCTTGCTTTGCGCGACTGGTGCGAGCCTGCAAAGCTCCTGCCGATTGACCTAGACGACGAAACCAGGGTTGCGGTGCTGGATGCCGTCGCGCACGATTGTCACTATGATGCGCATCGTGATCGGCGTTGGCTGCTGCTCGACTCGGTGCGCACCCGTGTCTTACAGAGCCGCAAACCGGACACGATCCGGAAAGCGGTAATCGCCGCGTATAGTGAGACGGCCGATGCCGTGACGCGGGCGTTCTGGCGCCTGCTGGTCAACCCGTCCGACGCTCCGGATTCGCAATCGGCGGAAGAACTCCGCGCGATGATTTCCGTGATCACATGGGTGGGCGATGGCTCGCCCCTGAACTACACGAAGGAGGCCCTGCAGTGGCTGCTCGACAAGCGCACGCGCATCGATGAATACCATCGCATCGTGTCGGGAGGTGTGTATGGAAGGCGGGCCGAGCTCGACCGGCTCTCCGCGTGGCTCGCGGCTCCGCTCGCTGTGCTAACGAACCCGAGATACACGTTGATCTACGGAGCTGGCGGTATCGGCAAGTCGACGTTGATCTCGGCGGCCGCGTTGTCAGTTCTCGAGTCATCGCAGACGCCCGCTCTGGTGCACCTCGACTTCGATCGGGCCGATCTCGATCCCACTCGCTCCTCCAGCCTTGACCTCGAACTCTTGCGGCAAGTCGGAATGAGCGACTGGGAGATGCATCAGCGCCTTTCCGGGATTCAGTATCGTATCCGCGAGCAGTTTGCCGACGAACTCGCATCGGGCGGCGACAGTGCCAGACGGCAGATGACAAACGTCGAAGGCTCCGCCAGTCTCGCCAAATCGGCGCTGGTTGGTGCTCTGCATCGTTTGAGGGAATTCAATCGCCCGCTGCTGATCATCCTCGATACCTTTGAACAGGTAGAGGCAGGAGGGATGCTCTACACAGCCGCACTCCGCACGTGGCTTACTGAGCTCGCGTACCTGAGCGGCGCGCCCGAGGTTCGGGTCCTTGTGTCAGGACGCACCGATCCGACCGAGACATCGTTCACGAGCGTATCCAAAGACGATGTTCTGCCGTTAGAAGAGTTAAAGCTCGAAGGCGCAGTCGAGTTACTCGCTTCCCTTCATGTAGCCGAACGCGCGGCAGCCCAACTGCACGCCACTTTCGGCGGCAATCCGCTGGTGCTGCGGTTGTTGGCTGACCTGATCTCTCGCCTCGGCCCCGCCGTGCTCGAAGACGTGATCCGGGATGCGCAGGAAGGCAAGCTCCCGTCCGGCATGGTCCAAGGGATCCTGTACGACCGCTTCCTCAAACACATCGACGCTCCTGCCGATGCGTACGCGCACCCCGGGCTCGTGCTTCCGGAGATCACCGTGGATCTCATTCGCCATGTCCTGGGGCCGGTGCAAAGCGGGCGTGTCCTTTCAGAAGAGGAAGCCAAGGACATCTTCGACGCGCTCGCAAAGGCCACTTGGCTGGTCCGAGTGTCTCCCTCCGGGGCATTGACGCAGCGGCGTGACCTCAGGCAGCTCATGTTGCAGTTGATGAACTCGGATCCTGCACGAGCAAGTCACGTCGATGAAGTCCGGCGGCGAGCCATCGAATATCACTCCCGCTTCACGGAGCCGCAACACCGGGCGTTCGTCGTCTATCACCGCTTGATGGGTGTGTCTAGTCGTCATGTTTTCCATGAGGTGGCAAATGAGTCCTTTCATGAGATCGGCCCATGGCTGCGGCCCCACATCGACGATCTCAACGGGATGGCAAGGGCGTACGTGCAATCCCGAATGCTGCGCAGCCTGGGCGCCGAAGAAGCAATGGCAACTCTGCCTGATGACGCCTGGACTCGCTATCTCGCGGGCGATGGCAACGAACCCGGAGAAGGCGACCGCCTCGTGCAGGCAGCCGACCCGATGATCGCGCTCGCACTGTGGCGCAAGCGTCCGGTCCGGGTGGACGGCCAGCTACCGGTGTTCGTGCTCCAGGCGCTCGCGGAGACAGCCGAGTGGCACGATGAAGCGCGCAAAGGATCGCTCGATGTACTAAAGAGCCTCGACACAGATACGCAGTCCACACTGCGTTTGTACTGGCTCACACGAATTCAGTTATTGCGAGGCAAACCTCTGAGCGGGTTGCACCTTGAGTGTCTCTCCAAGGTTCAGGGCGGCGATCGGGCCGAGCACATCAGTCTGACAGCGGTTGCTGAAGCCAGGGAGAAGCGACAGGTCATTCCCGACCACGTGTTGGAAGAGGGGCAGTTCTCATCCGAGACACGTGTGTACCTTGTCCATTCCACCCGTTTCGGAGACGTCACTTCCTTTCGGCCCGCGACCGACGCCCTGGTTGTCATCCAGTCTGATTGGGCGGAGCGAGTGATGCGAGCATACCCATTCGATCCTTCTATGTGGGCCCGCCTCGCCGAGCTTGCCGGGGATTTGCGTTACACAGTGCCCAAACGCACAGACCGGTTCTGGCGAGATTGGATACGTAAGTTCCGAGCTGTCCGGGCACAGCGTGAGTTCGATGTCACGCGCCACCACAATCTTCGTTCCGCGCAGGATCTACTAGCTACGCTCGATGGGGCTCCACTCGACACCGTTGCGACCACGATACGATCTTTGCGGCAGGAACTTCGGGTAAGCTTGTCGCGTCGGGACGCTGCAGCGCAGGTGCTACTCTTGCGCGGGCTCACCCCCGAGTTTTACCGGCCGATCCGGCAGGCCCTTTGCGAAGCAATCAACGTGAGAACTGCGCAAATCGAAGGCTTCATGCGGCAACTTCGGCCAGCATTCACCATCTGTCCGAATGATCTCGAACCCGAGGCATTCATCCCTCGCGTTTCGGCAACTCCCACGGCGTGGTTTCTCTCGCTGGTCCAGTTCGCCGATCGCGCGCGGGTGATTGAAACCTTGCTCGACTGCGCGGTTGGAGTGGCTCCCGATCACGAGAAGCTACGCCGTGTCCGCGACGCGTGGATCGCATGGGATCGCGCAATCTGTAACGGACTTACTTCCGATTGGATCAAGTCCGCCGAGTCCGAACCTCCCGCCGCTACTCGTCTGGTAGAGAGTACGTAAACACGGCGTGACCACTGGCGATAGACACATACTGCTTGCCGTCGAGTGACCAGGTGATGGGCGAAGATGTCACTTGCCCACCCAGGTAACGCGTCCAAAGCAGCTTGCCATCGCGAGCGTCCAGCGCAAAGAAGTGACCCTCGCGATTGCCTGAGAACAACAGATTGGAAGCGGTCGTCAGCAGTCCGCTGTCACTCACATCCGTCATCTTGTATTCCCAAACGCGCTTGCCTGTTGCCGGGTCCAGCGCACGCACCGCGCCGTAGCCGGCCTCCGGTTTCCAGGTACGGATCTCGCGCCGCTCAACAGCCGGCAAGTCCGCTTTCACGCTGCCTCCCGAGAACCATTTGCCGGGCTCATACTTCTGCTCCCAACTGTAATAAATGCCGGGGTAGTCATCCCACGCGGTCAGGTAGAACAGTCCCGTGAGAGGGCTGAATGAGGGCGCATACCAGTTCGTAGCGCCTTGAACTCCGGGATACACCAGCGAACCGGCGGCGCTCGGCGATTTGCCCTCAATCTTGACCGGTCGACCCTTCTCGTCAAGCCCTTTCGCCCAGGTCTGCTTGGCAAACGCGTCTCCTCGGAGGAACTCCCCTGTGGTTCGATCCAGCACATAAAAGAACGCATTGCGGTTGGCCCACAGCATCACCTTACGAGGCTGCCCCTTCCAGGAGATGTTCGCGAGCACGGGAATCTGCACGGCGTCGTAGTCCCAGCCGTCGTTCGGCGTGAACTGGAAGTGCCACTTGCGTTTGCCCGTATCGGCGTCGAGCGCTACCACCGAGCTCGAATACAAGTTGTCGCCGGGCCGCATCTGAGGATTCCAGTCCGGCCCAGGATTGCCGACACCCCAGTAAGTGAGATTGAGTTCGGGATCGTAGGAACCGGTCAGCCACACCGAAGCGCCGCCATGCTTCCATGTATCGCCTGCCCAGGTTTCGCTACCCGGCTCGCCTGGTTCAGGGATGGTCTTGAAGCGCCACACCTCCTTGCCTGTTTTCGGGTCATAAGCAGCAATGAAGCCGCGAATCCCAAGTTCGCCGCCCGCGACGCCCACAATCACCTTGTCTTTAATCACCAGCGGCGCCAGCGTGAGTGAATATGCTTCAGCATGATTCGCCACCTGTACGTCCCACCGCTTGCGTCCAGTGCTGGCGTCCAACGCGATCAGGTGCGCATCCAGCGTGCCCATAAACAGCGTGCTGCCAAGAATCGCGAGCCCTCGATTGACGCGCCCGCAGCACGGAGCTACGTTGTTAGGAAGCTCGTAATGATAGCGCCAGAACACGCGCCCTGTCCGGGCGTCGATAGCTACCGCGTCACTCGGCGGGTCAGTGAGGTACATCACTCCATCAACCACCAGCGGAGTAGCCTGGATCCGTTCCAGAGAGTTGGCCTGCCACACCCATTTCAGGTCCAGGCGCTTCACGTTCTCCGGTCTGATCTGGTCAAGCGAGCTATGGTGCGTGCTCGCGTACGAGCCGTTGTAGGTCAGCCAGTTCTGCGGCTCTTTGACAGCTCCGTCACGGATGCGCTCATAAGATACCTGCGCGTTCAGCGTACTTGCGAGAACGAACAACGGGAAGATCTTCATCGCGCCCCCTTGATCAAGTACGCGACCAGGTCGCTCACTTGCGAGTTACTCAGCTTGCCTTGAAACGAAGGCATCGGCGAAGTGCGAACAATGTCGAAACTCGCCAGGTCCTTCTTCAGCAGCGAGATTAGCTTTCCGTCCCGCAGGCGGACCTGAATCGAACTCGTGTCTTCATTCATGCGGATGCCGTTGATCGTCTGGCCGGAATGCGTTCGTGCCGTCACGGACCAATATGGCGGTGCAACCGACGCATTCGGATTCACGATGCCTTCGCGGATCTCCGGCGCGGCCAGCCGTCGCGAAACCTGGTCGAGGTCGGGACCTATGTAAGCTCCGGAAGGCGTATGGCAGCCCGCGCAGTTGGAGCGGAAGATCGCTTCACCAGCCTTGCCATCTCCTGGAACGTCGCTGGAGGCTCGCACCAGCCGGAGCGACCGCACATGGGTGAGCAGCTTCCACATCTGGCTCGCATCGAAGGAAAACGAGGGCATCGTCGTGCCTGGCACACCTTTAGATATGGTGGCCACAATAGCCTCGTCCGTACCGCCATGCTTGAACGTGCCGGTATTCAACGCAGGGCCTGCCGCCGCGCCTGCGCCGTCGATGCCATGACAGTTGGCGCATTGGCCGCGAAACAACAGCGCGCCTTCGCTTGTCGTGTCGATAACTACGGCAGGATTGCTACCGTGTTGCGCAGCCAGAGTTGCACAAAAAGTAACGTTAGCGATAAACGCCCAGGAAGGCATGGCTGCACTATATATCACAATGCGGCGGCCGGGGTCGTGTAGTAGGATGGCCTTCGAGTGAAGATCATCAAAGACGCTGAGCACCGTCTCTTCGACACCGACCCGGAAACCGCGGCCACGGTCACCCGCATGCTGCTCGACCTGGAGCGGAACGGAATGGACGCCGTCCGCAAGTACAGCCGCCAGTTCGACGAATGGGAGCCGCAGGATTTCCTGCTCACGCGCGCGCAGATCGACGAGGCGATTGCGAAGCTGTCGCAGCAGGCCATCGACGACACCGATTATTGCCAGAGTAACGTGCGCCGGTTTGCGGAAGCGCAACTGGAAACGATGCTGCCGCTGGAGGTGGAGTTGCAGCCCGGAGTGATTCTGGGCCACAAGCATATTCCGGTGAACTCGGTTGGCAGCTACATTCCGGGTGGCCGTTACCCGATGTTCGGTTCGGCGCAAATGAGCATCATTCCGGCGCGGGTTGCGGGTGTACGGCACATATCGGCCTGCACGCCTCCGGTAAAGGGGCAAGGCTGGTATCCGGCCACCATCAATGCGATTCACAAAGCCGGGGCGGACAGCATCTACGTAGTCGGCGGCGTACCCGCGATGGCGCTGATGGCCTTCGGACTCGCCGGCAACGAACCGGTGGATATGATCTGCGGCGCGGGCAATCGCTTCGTCGCCGAAGCCAAGCGGCAGCTCTTTGGACGCTGCGGAATTGACCTGCTGGCAGGGCCTACCGAGATCCTTGTCATCGCCGACGACTCGGCCGATCCCGAGCTTGTGGCCTGCGATCTTCTCGGCCAAGCCGAGCATGATCCCAACAGCGGGCAGTGCCTCATCTGCCTGAGCGAGGACTTCGCCCATCGCACGATCGCTGCAGTGGAGCGCCAGCTTGCCGTGCTCCCGACGCGCGATATCGCCGAGTTGTCCTGGCGCGACCACGGCATTGTTTGGGTTGCCGAGGACGACGCCGAGGCCGTGCGGCTGAGCGATCGCTATGCGCCGGAGCATCTGGAACTGCACGTCCGCCATATCGATTTCTATTTCGACCTCCTTACGAATTACGGCTCGCTCTTCATTGGCGAGGAAACTACGGTGGCGTACGGCGACAAGACCATCGGCACCAATCACATTCTTCCGACCAGCCGCGCGGCTCGTTATACCGGCGGCGTGTGGG
>DASQDN010000013.1:0-7184 GCA_035634155.1 Bryobacteraceae bacterium
GAAGCAGGATCCGGTGGACATTCCGCAGGCGGAAACGCGCACGCTGAAGGATGTTCTGGAGTTGCCTTGGGGATTTGAGATCTACAGCTTGCTGACGCGCTGGAATCCTCTTACCCTGGATCGCCCCGTGCCGAAGGCTTCGACGGGATACAAAGTGCTTGTGGTTGGATTGGGCCCGGCAGGCTTCACGCTGGCGCACCATCTGATGAACGACGGCCACTCGGTTGTGGCGGTGGATGGATTAAAGATTGAGCCGCTTCCTGAAGAGCTTTCGGGTGTGACTGCGACCGGTGAACGCGTCCCGTTCCGGCCGATTCGGGACATTACCGAGTTGTGGGAACCGCTCGGGGATCGCGTGCTGGCCGGGTTCGGCGGCGTTGCCGAGTACGGCATCACGGTCCGGTGGAACAAGAACTTCCTCAAAGTGGTTCGCTTACTTCTGGAGCGCCGGAGTGAGTTCAGTATGTTTGGCGGTGTGCGCTTTGGCGGGACCGTCGATATCGACTCGGCTTTCGCCCGCGGGTTCGATCACATTGCGCTGTGCATGGGCGCCGGTCGGCCTACTGTAATTCCGATGAAGAACGGTCTGGCGCGCGGTGTGCGTCAAGCGTCGGACTTCCTAATGGCGCTGCAGTTGACGGGCGCTGCCAAACCGGATTCGATCGCGAACTTGCAACTTCGGCTGCCTGTGGTGGTGATCGGCGGCGGATTGACTGCGATCGATACCGCGACCGAATCGCTGGCCTATTACGTAGTGCAGGTGGAGAAGTTCCTCACGCGGTACGACACGCTGGTTCGTGAGCGCGGCGAAGAGGCCGTGCGAGCAAGCTGGAACACGGAAGAGCAGGAGATCGCCTCCGAGTTCATCGAGCATGGCCGGGCCATTCGAGCCGAGCGCGAGGCTGCCGCGAAGGAAGGTCGTCCGGCAAATCTGATTGACCTGCTCAATTCGTGGGGCGGTTCCACGCTTGCGTATCGTCGCAGGCTGATCGACGCGCCGAGCTACACGCTGAACCATGAAGAAGTGGCCAAGGCGCTGGAAGAAGGTGTGCGCTTTGCCGAATGCCTGTCGCCCGAAGGGATTGAGGTTGATTCGTATGGCCATGCATCGGCAATTACGTTCTCGCAACTGAAGGCGGATGCGGAATCCGGCAAGCTGACGCCCAGCGGAGAGCACTTGACCTTGCCTGCCCGCAGCATTCTGGTGGCGGCGGGAACGCAGCCGAATACCGTGCTTGCGCGCGAAGACGCCACGAACGTGGTGTTGGACGGCCGCTATTTCCAGGCAGTGGATGACGAGGGGAATCCGGTGAAGCCCGAGCGCCTGGCCAAGCCGGCCGAGACGCAGGTGCTGATGTCGTTGCGGCCGGACGGCCGTGCGATCAGCTTTTTCGGCGATTTGCATCCGTCATTCTCGGGCAACGTTGTGAAGGCGATGGGCAGCGCCAAGCGGGGCTACCCGGTGGTGTCGCGCATCCTGGCGCGGAAGGCGCCTGCAACGATCGAGGACTTGGCTGAGCAGTTCAACTCCGAATTGCGAGCTACGGTTCACGATGTGGTGCGGTTGACTCCCAACATCGTTGAAGTCATCGTGAAGGCGCCGATGGCCGCTCGCTCTTTCCAGCCGGGCCAGTTCTATCGGCTGCAGAATTTCGAGATGCTGGCAGGCAAGGTGAGCAACACGCGGCTCGCGATGGAGGGATTGGCGCTGACCGGCGCTTCTGTGGACCGCGAGAAGGGCCTGCTTTCCACAATCGTGCTGGAGATGGGCGGCTCGTCCGATCTATGCGCGCTGCTGAAACCGGGTGAGCCTGTGATCCTTATGGGCCCGACTGGAACTCCCACGGAGACGCCGAGTGGAGAGACGGCGCTGCTCGTCGGTGGTGGGCTCGGTAATGCTGTGCTCTTCTCGATCGGGCAAACGCTGCGGGCGAGCGGTTCGCGCGTGGTGTACTTTGCCGGTTACAAGAAGATCATCGATCGGTATAAGGTCCAAGAGATTGAAGACGCGGCCGACGTTGTGATGTGGTGCTGTGACGAGGCTCCGGGCTTTACGCCGAATCGCCCGCAGGATCGCTCGTTTGTTGGCAACATCGTGCAGGCGATGGTTTCGTATGCGTCGGGTGAACTCGGTCAACCTACGATTCCGTTCCATGCCGTCAATCGCGTGATCGCCATCGGCTCGGATGGAATGATGAACGCGGTGGCGAAGGCTCGTCATGGCGCACTACAGCCCTATCTGCAGCCGGGGCATCATGCGATCGGCAGTATCAACTCGCCGATGCAATGCATGATGAAGGAGATCTGCGCACAGTGCTTGCAGGTCCACAAGGACCCGGTCACGGGCGCTGAGCAGGTGGTCTTCTCCTGCTTCAACCAGGACCAATCGCTGGATCATGTTGACTTCGGCAATCTTCGCGCGCGGCTGTCGCAGAATAGCGTGCAGGAGAAGCTAACCAAGCTTTGGATTGATCGCGCTCTCCGGCAGACCGGCGCCCGCGGACAAGTGGCAAGCGCTTGAAGTATGCTGATCGTCCACGTGTACGTTCATGTGAGGCCGGAATCGATTGAGGACTTCAAGCAGGCCTCGATTGAGAATGCGCGTAACAGCGTGCAGGAGCCTGGCATTGCGCGGTTCGACCTTGTGCAGCAGTTGGACGATCCATCGCGCTTCATCCTGGTGGAGGTGTACCGCACCCCCGACGCGGCTGTTGCGCACAAGGACACCGCGCATTATGCGGTGTGGCGCGATCGCGTGGCATCCATGATGGCTGAGCCTCGTACAAGCGTGAAGTTCGCCAGCGCTTTTCCGGCGGACGAGGGCTGGTAGGCAGTGCAGTTCGAGTTTGCCACGGCGACTCGGATTGTGTTCGGCCGCGGATCGTCCAAGACGATCAATGCCACGGCGGCGACATTCGGCAAACGGCCCTTCTTCGTGACCGGGAGCCGGGGCTCGGGCTTTGTCGTACGCGGCGAGCCGACGGTCGAAGTTGTACGCACTGGCGTTGAGGCCTTCCATGCGGCCGGGTCGGATGTAGTGATCGCGATCGGCGGCGGCAGTGTTATCGACGCGGCGAAAGCGATCGCGGCGCTCGCGACTAATCCTGGGGATCCGCTCAACTACCTGGAAGTTGTGGGGCGCAATCAACCAATCGTAAACTCTCCGGCGCCGTTAATCGCCGTGCCGACCACGGCCGGAACGGGAGCGGAAGTGACGCGCAATGCGGTGCTAGGCGTGCCCGAGCATCGGGTGAAAGCAAGTCTGCGCAGTCTCATGATGCTACCGCGAGTGGCAATCATCGATCCGGATCTCACTTTCGAACTACCGCCCGAAGTGACGGCAAGCACTGGCATGGATGCGCTGACTCAATGCATCGAGCCTTATGTCTCAGGCAAGGCGAACGCGCTGACGGACTTGTATTGCCTGGAAGGCATGCGGCGCGCCGCACGGTCATTGCGTTCGGCCTTCAGAGATGGTGGTGACGTGGACGCTCGCACGGATATGGCTTACGCTAGCCTGTTGGGCGGGCTCGCGCTGGCGAATGCGGGGCTGGGGGTTGTTCACGGATTTGCCGCCCCGATCGGTGGAATGTTTGAGGCGCCGCATGGCGCGATCTGCGCCGCGCTCCTGCCTCATGGGGTCGCCGCGAATCTCAAGGCGCTTCGAGCACGCGCGCCACAGCACGATGCTCTTGCCCGGTATGACATGGTTGCTCAGGTTTTGACGGGGCTGCCGGGCGCCACGGCCGACGATGCAGTGTCATGGCTGCGGGACCTTGGCCAGGATCTCGGCATCCGACGGCTGGCGAGTTATGGCATTGCTCCGGAGCACTATGGCGGCATTGCGGAGAAAGCTGCAAAGGCCAGCAGCATGAAGGCAAATCCCATCGCGCTTTCCGATGAGGAACTGCGCGAGACGCTGAGCCGAGCTTGTTAGGCGGTTCCTGCGTTGCTAGTCGGGCTCTATAATCAGCTTGTAGAGGACACAGTTGCGCAAGCGGATTATTTATAGCGCCGCGACATTGCTGCTCGCCGTGCTGGTTGCGCTGGTGGTCTGGCAGGGCTCGTTTGATTTCGGCGCTTATGGCCCGTCAAGCCCACAGCAGACCTATACGGTGTGGGCTGTCTCTACACTGATTTTTATCCTCACCGTCGCGCTCGGCTTCATGCTGGTGCGGAACTTTCTGAAGTTGTACATGGACAGGCGTGGCAACAAGGAAGGCTCGCGCATCCGCACGAAGCTGGTGCTGGGCGCGCTGGCGTTAGTGTTTACGCCGATTCTGTGCCTGTTGTTCTTCAGCTACGGAGTTCTGAACATTAACCTACGGCGATGGTTCACGCAGCCGGCCGAGCGCATCAAGGTGGAGTACGTCGAGATCGCGAGGGCAATCGCGAGAGAGAACCGCGCCAAGGCTGAGGCGCTCGCGATGTGGGCGCACTCGCTGCCTGAAGTGCAGCAGGCTCGGCAGACACTGCAAGGCGACTTGATGCAGATATGCAAAGACCGCGGGATTGCGGAATTGCGCCTGGAGCCGAAGAGCGGAGCAGTGGCGTGGTTATGCGGCCCGGCGCGTTTGAAGGAACATCAGCCCGCGGAAGTGCGCTACGGCGACGTGGTGCTTCGGACCGAGCCGGCACTCGACTTGGCCGCTGTTGAAGCGAGAATCCAACAGGCAGTCGCCGAATACAACCAGGTCTCGATCAATCGCCGCGAGATCCGGCAATCCTACCTTCAGTTACTCGCATTGATCACCCTGTTCGTGCTGTTCTTTGCGACATGGCTCGCCTTATTCCTTGCCAAACAGATCAGCGTGCCGATCACGGCGCTTCTGGCGGCCGCGCTGGAGATTCGCCGCGGCAATCTCGGCACTCGGGTGCAAGTGAGCGCGACGGACGAACTTGCCTCGCTTGTGCGCGCGTTCAACGAGATGTCGCTGGATCTGGAGGCCAACAGCCGTGAGCTTGAAAATCGCCGGCGTTTTACCGAAGCGATTTTGGAGAGTATTCCGACTGGGGTCATCTCATTGAGCGCCGATGGGCGGGTGCAGCGTGTCAATCGGGCTTTGAAAGGGCTGCTAGGAGTAGACGCGGTGAATCGCGCGGAGCACTTGGAAGACTTGTTCGCGCGAGAAGACTCGGCTGAGATCCGCTACCTGATGAATCGCGCGCGTCGCATGAATGTCGCCGCAAGTCAGTTGGAAGTGCGGGATGAGCAGCGGGTACTGCACCTGTCCGTCACTGTCTCGGCGTTGGACGATCGCGTGAATTCCGGCTTCGTTCTGGTCCTGGAGGATACCAGCGACATGCTGCGTGCGCAGAAGGCGGCGGCGTGGCACGAGATCGCGCGCCGGATCGCGCACGAGATCAAGAATCCGCTTACGCCGATCGGCCTTTGCGCCGAGCGAATCGCTCGCCAACTGGATCGCGGGCCAGGTCCGGATAAAGATCGCATTCTGCGCGAATGCTCCAACATCATTGCCTCTGAGGTTCAGACGGTGAAGACGCTGGTGGACGAGTTCTCGCAGTTCGCTCGACTGCCTGCAGCGCAGCCCGCGCCGTCGGAACTGAACGATGTAGTAGAGAACGCGCTGGCCGTGTTCGCCGGGCGACTGGACGGCATCGAAGTCCGAAGAGACTTGAGCGAAGGCCTGCCGCTGGTGAATATCGACCGCGAACAGTTCAAGCGCCTGGTGGTAAATCTGGTGGATAACGCGGCCGAAGCGATGCGGGAGTCCATGGTGAAGCGATTGTTTGTCGCTACCCGAGCGATCGGTCGCGACTTCGTGGAGTTGACGATCGCGGACACCGGCTGCGGAATCTCTCCGGATGACAAGGAGAAATTGTTCCTTCCTTACTTCACTCGCACACCGAGAGGGACGGGGCTTGGGCTGGCCATTGTGAATCACATCGTATCCGAGCATGGCGCACAGATCCGCGTGGAAAACAACTCACCTAAAGGCGCAAGATTCATCGTGGAGATCGGAGCGATGACGCCCGATAGTCAACCTGTAGAAGCCAACGCATGAAAAGACAACGAGTGCTGGTGGTGGACGATGAGCCTGGAATCCGGGAGTCGCTGTCCGGTGTCCTGGAAGACGAGGGCTATGAAGTAGAGACTGCCGGCGACGGCGAAACCTGCCTGTCGACCTTAGCCGAGCGGGCATTTGACGCAGTACTGCTGGATGTGTGGCTGCCAGGCATGGACGGCATGGAGACTCTGATGCGGATTCAGGAGATCCCGCAGCCGGAGCGTCCGATGGTGGTGATGATCTCGGGGCACGGCACCATTGAGACGGCAGTGCGGGCGACGAAATTGGGCGCGTACGATTTTGTGGAGAAGCCGCTCACGATCGATAAGGTAGCGGTACTGCTGAAGAACGCGTGTCAGCAGCGGAAGCTGGAACGTGAGATCGAGCGCCTCAAGGAAGGCGACGGGAAGCTGAGGATCATCGGTGAGAGCGTGCCGATGAAGGCGCTACGGCAACAGCTTGGGTTGATGGCCGGAACCAACGGCCGGGTGCTGATTTTCGGCGAGAGCGGCACCGGCAAGGAATTGGTGGCGCATGCGATCCACCAGAATAGTCCGCGGACTCGGGAACCGTTCATTGAAGTGAACTGTGCCGCGATTCCCGAAGAGCTGATCGAGAGTGAGCTGTTCGGTCATCGGAAGGGCAGTTTTACCGGCGCGAGCGAGGACAAGGTAGGCAAGCTTCAGAAGGCCGATGGCGGTACGCTGTTTCTCGACGAAGTGGGCGACATGAGCCTGAAGACTCAGGCGAAAGTCCTGCGCGCCTTGGAGGAGCAGCGGTTCGAGCCAGTGGGCGCGCACGATTCCATCAAGGTGGACGTGCGGATTGTCGCCGCGACGAATAAGAATTTGGAAGATGAGATCGCTCGGGGGAACTTTCGCGAGGATCTGTTTTACCGTTTGAACGTGATTCCGTTCTACGTACCGCCTCTACGAGATCGACTGGAGGATGTGCCGCTTCTTGCCGATCATTTCCTGAATGAGTTTGCGACGGCGTATGGACGCAAGCACAAGGAACTGACACCCGAAGCGTATCGGATTTTGCAAGAATACAACTGGCCCGGAAATGTACGCGAGCTGAAGAACCTGATGGAGCGGATCGTGATTATGAACCCTCAGGTTCGCGTGGATGCTCGACACATCCCGTTGAGCCCCG
>DASQDN010000014.1:0-7930 GCA_035634155.1 Bryobacteraceae bacterium
CGGGCATAAATCGCCTTGTAAACGCCGGGCGTCTTTCCATGAGGCTGCCAGTTACCCACGCGGCCTCGCTGAAAGGCGTCCATCTGCACCTCAACAACAGGAATGACGAGCCTGAACTTATACCGAGTCAGCACCTGATCCGTATACTCCGCTAAACGATCGGGCAACTGATCCGCAAACACAGAATGCTTCTCGCCCTTGTTCGCGAGCCACGACGGCAGATTGAAATGAACAATGGGATAGAAGATCTCCAAGCCGAGCCTGGTTGCAAGCTCCACTTTCTCGTCAATCAACTCCCAGCGATACTCGTTGGCTTTGGGCTGCACCAACGACCACGGCGCCTGCCAGCGCAGCAGGTCAAAGCCGCAATCGGCCAGTTGATGAAAGTCCTCACGCCACTTCCTGTCGCTCTGATTCCAAGCGGCATGATAGTTCCACCGGCGTCTCACATCAGGCATCGCAGTATCGATGCCCGTAATCAGTCGCATCCCGTGTCTCCCACGCACAGGTATAGTGATGCCGCTGCCCGCTTCGTTTCGGGAACGGCCCTCTATTCAACCTATGGGCGCACCCTTATGATGTGTTATCGAGCTATCAGGTTAACAGACCCTGTTTGCGGGCTTTGTAAATATTTATAGAGGGGTGGGGCGGAGGATTCTCCGCCCTCAAGGGTATCTTCAAAAGCTGTATCGAAGACTCAGTTGCAGTGATCGGGGCGACGATGCCGGAGCAAAGATGTGCGTACCGGTAATCACACCCGCGGTGTTCGGATCGCTGACAGTCATCACGGGCTGCGCCAGGTTCGTCCAATTCAGCACATTTACCACCGACGCGCCGAACTGAAAATTGCCGAAGCGCTCTGTACGGAAGTTCTTCATCGCGCCCATGTTGAACAGGAAGTATCCCGGCCCGACCACGCTGTTGCGCGACGCCGTGCCATACCGTCCCGGAGCCGGCGCCTGGAAGGCCGTCCGGTCGTACCAGTTGCGAGTCGACTTCGGATACTGCACCTCACTCACAACATCAGGCCGGAACGAGGCCAGGCCCGTATTGGTGGGGTCGGTTCCTGCCCACACGGGGGTCAGGTAATTGCCGCTTGCGAGGTTCACGATCGCGTTCACCTGCCAGCCGCCGAAGACCGGGTGATTCCCGAACGGCAGCTCATACAGAACGTTGTTCTGCCAGTTGTGCCGCGGCACAGCGTACGTGTTCCCCTTGTCGCGAGCACGATTGTACGGATCCTCGATCTGCGTATTGAATTCGAAGTTCCCGTTATCGTCGACTTCAGCCAGCGACTTCGCCCACGTCCACGTTGACGAGAACATCAGGCGGCGTGAGAAGCGCTTGGAGACCTGCGTCTGCAGACCGTCGTAGCTGCTGTTGGCACCGCTGTCGATATAGTCGATGCCGTTGTAAAGCGGGTACGGCCGTCGAGTGTTGCTCAGCGGGGTCGTGGAAGCGGGCGGCACGTTCAGGTTGCGCCGATACGGCAACTGCCGGCCGCGCGACCCGATGTAGCTGATCCGCACGCCAATGTCGGCGCCCAGTTCGCGCTCCACCGAAAAGCTGTACTGCATGGTGCGGGCATTCTGCAGATCCGCCGTGAATCCGACCAGATTCAACGTGCCCGCCGTGCCCGGAAGAGCGAAAGGATCGGCCAGCGTGAAGCGCGGCAAGCCGCTGGAAATCTGATTATTGGCCGTGGTGGAAATCGCGAAGGGGCCGGCCGAGACCGCCGAGGGCCCATATGCCGAGAAGTGAGCATAATACATGCCCCAGCCGCCGCGCACCACCGTCTTGGGATCCAGCATGTACGAGAAGCCGAACCGCGGACCGAAGTTGTTGGTATCGGTGTGCCGCAAGCTCTCGGGCAAGCCAACCTGACCGGCCGTTACGATCGGCACGTTGGTCGGGAACCCCGCCGCAAACAGCCGCCGCGAGCCCTCGTTGGGGATCACAATTGCGCCGCTCGGAATATCAAAGGAGAACATGTTGCCGTCCTTCGGCTTCGGCGCCCCGTTCCATTCGTATCGCAACCCGTAGCTCAACGTGAGCCTCTGCGTGACCTTCCAGTCGTCCTGGCCGTAGAAGCTCCAATCCTGGAACCGGTTGTACTGAGTCGGATACGGAGCCTCACGAATCACATTCACCGGCAGGCCGAGAAGGAAATCGGCATACGCGTTGCCCGAGTGCGTGCCGTTGAAGAAGAAGTTGCCGAAGCGCGTCGGCGTCACCGGCAGATACCGGTTTACAAACCAGTTGATGTACTCGACTCCAAACTTGAGCGAATGCGTTCCCGCCACCCAGCTCAAGCTGTCGGAAAGCTGCCAGTGGCCGTCGATAACAGGCTGGAGCAACTGCTGACCGATCGAGTTCACTCCCGCGATCTGGAAGTTCGGAATGCCCTGCACTCCGGGCTGGTTTAGCCCTCCGATGCCTGCCCGAGCGATAATATCCTGCCCGCGATTGTCTACGTCCGACTCGGATTCGAGGACCACAAGCCCCGCACGGAACTCGTTCACGATCGTTGGTCGAATCGTATAGATATCGCCGATGGTCCCGAAGTTCACGTTGCGGAAGTTTTGCGAAGTGCCGACCGTTGGAAGGGTCGTGCGCGCGCCCGGAATCTCGTACTCGCTGTCCTTCTTCTGATAACGGGCAAATAGCGAGTGCGCGCTCGTGAAGTTGTGGTCCACGCGGACCTCATAGATGTTGTGGTGCTCGGGGCCATTTGCGGCCGAGACGTAGCGATTGGTTCCGAAGTTCGGCTGCGGATAAAAGATGTCCTGGATGACGCGCGCTTGCGGGGTAATCAGGTTCTCCGGGATTTGGTTGTTGGCGAAGTTCGTCCCGGGAGCGAACGGGTTCCGAATCGTCGTGCCGCCGAAGTTCCCCTGCCGCTGCGCTGCCGTGGGCACGAGCGCATTAAAGGTGTAACCGCGCACGCCCCGAGTCGTATCGAAGTTTCCAAAGAAGAACGTGCGGTCCTTGACCAGAGGGCCGTTGATGGTGCCGCCAAAGTTGTGGATGTTCTGGAACGGCCTCAACCCGCCACCGAACGGATTTCGAGCGTCAAGCGCGCTATTGCGTCCGTACCAGAAGAGGCTCCCATGCAGATCATTGGTTCCGCCGCGCGTTACCGACGTAATCTGTCCCTGACCAGCGAATTCAGCCTTGGTCGTCAGAATATTCGCGGTGAATTCCTCGATCGACTCAAACGATGGCTGCGACACCGGGTCAGGCGAGCCGAAGTTCCCGAACGTCGTGTCGATGCCGTCCACACGAAGCCGGACACCGTTGATGGTCGCGCCGGGCGTAGTCCACGTGGCCCCGTTACCCACCTGCACAACACCTGGAACCAGCAAGGGCATCATCACGAAAATCAAAGCTGAATCGCCGGAATTGTTATAAATGCTGCGAAGATTTGTGGGTAATTCCAGAATCTGCTTGGTGGTGATGGTATTGGTAATGGCTGGGGACTCCGTAGTAATCACAGCGTTGTACGCATCGCTCACCGTCACCTCCGAGTTCGCCGCCTGAACTTCGAATCGGATGTCCTGGCGAACCGTGCGAAAGGCCGCGAGCGGAAAGGCGACGGTCTCAAACGGGCGCATACCGGTAGCCGTGGCGGTTACCTTGTAGGACCCGGGCCTCAGGTTGGGAACCGAGAATATTCCCTCGGCATTGGTCACGGTCTCTGCCTTAATCCCTGTGCTCTCATTGGCGACCGCAACAGCGGCCCCTGGCACCGGCGCGCCACTGGCGTCGGTAGCTACTCCGGTGACCGTCCCAAGCGGCGACTGCCCCAGCAAAACACCTGAAAATAGAGCCGCAAAGCTTAAAACCCAGGGTGTGCGCATGGATACTCCCATCATCCCATGGACACGAAAACGCAGGGGGTGGTGCAAAAAACTTCGAGTGGGAATACGATAGACGTGGAGGTCGCTTTGGGAATGCAATTCACGAGACGACATTTTTTTGTAGGCTCACTATTAGCCGGCGCTGTTCCGGCCGCGGGGTTCGGCACTGTCGCCTCCCTGAAGGGCCTGGGATACAAGTCTCCCAACGAGAAACTGAACGTGGCGTCGATCGGGGCGGGCGGCAAAGCGTCCAGCGACATTGACGGCTGCGCTACCGAAAACATCGTCGCTTTGTGCGACGTCGACGACAAGCAGGCTGCCCGCACTTTCACCAAGTACGAAAAGGCGACGAAGTACAAAGACTACCGCAAGATGCTCGATGGCGAGAGCAAGAACATCGACGCGGTGATCGTGACCATTCCCGACCACATGCACTACGTCGCGGCCTTGGCGTGCATGGAGCGAGGGAAGCACGTGTACGTCCAAAAACCCCTCGTTCGTACCGTGTGGGAAGCCCGCCAACTGATGGAAGCGGCCAACAAGTACAAGGTCGCCACGCAGATGGGGAATCAGGGCTATTCAAACGAAGGCACCCGCCAAGCGGCCGAGATCGTGTGGTCCGGCGAGATCGGCGACGTCACCGAAGTTCACGCCTGGACGGATCGGCCGATGTGGCCCCAGGGACTCACTGAGATTCCTCCCTCCGATGCCGTGCCGCCGACCCTCGATTGGGACCTGTGGCTAGGCGTGGCCGAGAAACGGCCCTACACTTCCGGCGGCAAAGGCTACCCGACGCAGTGGGGTAACTTCTATCAGCCCTTCAACTGGCGCGGCTTCTACGACTTCGGTTGCGGCGCGCTGGGCGACATGGCTTGCCATATCCTGGGCGCTCCGAACCTGGCGCTGAATCTGGGTACGCCGACGTCAGTGGAATGCACCATGAAGGAAGGCGTCAGCCCCTTTATGTTCCCGAAGAAGTCCATTACGCGGTTCGACTTCCCCGCCCGCGGCAACATGCCAGCCTTGAAGCTGTTCTGGTACGACGGCCTGGAAAAGACTCCGGAAATCGCCGCTGTGCCTAAAGGCGAACTGCTGGGTGACCTGCCGAGCGCTCCGCGCCGTCCGCAACAGGGCCAGCCGGCCGAGGGCGGCGCCCGTCGCCGCGCGCAGGAGAACAGCGGATACATCGGCCGCGTGTTCGACTACGAGCGGTTCCTCCAGATCAAGGGCGACCCGAACGTCCGCTTCCCGAAGCCGGACGGCAGCGTCTTCATCGGCTCCAAGGGCATGATGACGACGGGCACCTACGGGGATGAGACACGCCTGATCCCGGTGGAGAAGATGGCGGATTACCGGATGCCGGCGCCGCTGTTGACCCGCTCGCCCGGTCACTATCGCGACTGGATCCGCGCCTGCAAGGGTGGGGAGCCGGCCTGCTCGAACTTCAACGTGGCGGCACCGTTCGTGGAGTGGATGCTGCTCGGTGTAGTCGCACTGCGCGTGGAAGGCAAGCTCGAATACGATGCTGCCAAGATGCGCTTCACCAACAATCAGGAAGCGAACAAGTACTTGAAACCCATGTTCCGGAAGGGCTGGGCGTAGGACCTAAAATGCGGTTGCGGAGGTCAGAAACGGCCTCCGCAACTGCATGTCTCCGCAAGAGTTAACCCGAAATCCGGTTCGTTCCGTAATCCGCCGGTTTATTCCTCTCGCAGCGCCACCATTGGATCCAGTCTGGAAGCCCGCCGCGCGGGCGCATACGTCGCAACCAAGGCCACGCCGGCCAGCAGTACGATCGCCGCGGCCAGGGTAGCAGGGTCGTAAGGCTTCAGCCCGTAAAGCATTGCCCCGGCAGCTCTGCCGGCCCACAACGCGAGCCCTGTTCCCACAATGAGCCCGGCCACCAGGAGCATTCCAGCTTCCCGCACCACTAGCCAGACAACGCGCAACCGATCCGCTCCGAGGGCCATCCGCACTCCGATCTCATTTCGACGCCGCTCCACCATGTAGGCGATCACCCCGTAAAGCCCGATGGTCGCCAGGACGCCGGCCAGGATACCGAACGCAGCCGACAGGGTCGCCATCAGCCGCTCGCGCAGCAACGACTCACGCAGCTGCGTGGTCAGGACCCGGGATATAAGGCCGATTTCCGGGTGGACCTCGGCGATCGCGCTCTTCACCCCGTTCAAAACGCCTGCCTGTCCAGCTCCGGTGCGGATCACAAACGTGGTGTTGCCTCGTACATCCTCCTCCTGCGCCATCGGCAGGAATGCGATGGGACGGAAGTCCTCCCTAAGTTCCTGGTACTTGGTGTTCCGCACGATTCCGACAATCTGATACACGTTGTCCGGTTTGCCCGCCTCGGCTTCCACTCGAAAGGTCTGGCCGAGCGCTTCCTTTCCGGCGAACAGAGCCTTGACGACGGCTTCATTCACGACCGCGACCTTCGGGGCAGTCAACGCATCCCGGTCGTCGAAATCACGCCCAGCCAAGACCGTTGTCTCCATCGTCTTGAAGTAGCCCGGGCCCACACGATTGAAGTTGATGTCCTTCCCTTCGCCGCCTGAGTGCCCGCCCCAAGCGCGGCTGTTCCACGAACTGCCGCTGATCGGCGTAATCGCCACCTGGGCTACAGACACGATTGCAGGCTGTGCGCTTAAGCGCCGGTGGATCTCTCGATACACCTCCGGCAGCCTTTCCTTCGCATACAAGGTGGGGCGCACGCTGACGTCGACAGAAAGGATGCCTTCCGGACGGAATCCGGCGTCGACCGTCATCAGGTTCCCGAGGCTCCGCACGAAGAGTAGCGCTCCGACCAGCAGCATGAGCGATAACGCTACCTGCGTGACCACAAGCATCCGCCGCAGGCGATTCCGTTCGCGGCCCGAGGTGGTTCCGCGGCCGCTGGCGCGCATGGCCGATGCGGGAGCCAAACGCGTGGCTCGCCAGGCTGGGACAAGGCCGAACAGTACGCACGTTGCGACGGCGAGCGCCGCTGTGAAGCCGAGTACTCTGAAGTCAAAGCCAAGACCCACAAACAGTGGATTATTCTGCGTGGTGAGAAATGCTACCAGCGCCCGGCTCAACACCTGCGCGATCACCGCGCCCAAGGAGGCGCCGCAAATGGCGAGCAGCAGACTCTCGGAGAGGAGCTGCCGCACCAAACGTCCACGCCCGGCGCCCATCGCGAGACGGACGGCGATCTCTTTCTCGCGAACGCTGGCGCGGGCCAGCAGCAGATTCGCGAGGTTGGCGCAGGCGATCAGAAGCACGGCGGCAGTGGTCGCCAGCAGCATCCACAAAGGCGTCTCGTAGCGTCGTCGCAAGTTAGACACGCCGGTGGCGCCGGGATTCGCCACCAGCTTGTTCGCTAAGAAGCGCTTGGCCTGTTCGGCCCGGTAAGACGTCGGGACGGCTACACGCATGATGGCGGGCGATAGGGCTTGCAAGTGCGAGGTGGCGCGTTCCGGCGTCCACCCGGGCTTAAGCCGTCCCATAGCCGACAACCACCATGCGTGTCCCAAAGCCACCCTTCCCTTGCCATCCTCGGACAAGAGCGTATCCACGCACAGGGGCACTGCGACGTCGTACCGGCTGCCTACTTCCACACCGAAAAACGAAGGAGACGTAACGCCGACCACCGGAAGCACCCTGCCGTCCAGGCTGATCGTGCGATTGAGGATCTTCGGATCGCCTGCAAACTCGCGCTGCCAGAACGCCGAGCTAATCACTGCTCCCGGCGCCGCACACTCCGGCTTGTCGTCCTCCGGTGTGAACGTGCGACCGACGCTCGCACTCACGCCGAGCACCCGAAAGAAATCACCACTCACGTACAGCCCTTCGGCAAGCCGCGCCGGCCCGCCGTTCGCCAGGTTAAAACGCGTCGCGCTCCAAGCCATGATTCCGCTGAAGGCTTCCTGGCGTGTGCGGATTTCCCTCCAAACGTTCGAAGTGTGGCGGGCGCTGCGCGTCGAAAACCAACCCGACCTGTTGGAACCCTCTGCGAAGTCGATCACGACCAGGTTCTGTGGATCCTGCACCGGCAGCGTGCGCAGCCGGACGGCATCGAC
>DASQDN010000015.1:0-36036 GCA_035634155.1 Bryobacteraceae bacterium
CGCCGGCGGCAATCAACCGGCGCATCGCATTCAGCGGAGACGGCGCAAGCTCATACGGCGTCTGCCGCATCACGTATTGGACACCGGACCGCCAGCCCTAAGGCTTGCGCGTACGCTCCGCGCCGCCTGCCTCCGTACGCGAGTACTTGGTCAGCGCCGAGATCAAACGCCCTGCTGTTTCCGGCGGAGCAACATTCTGCGCAACGATCTGCTTGTTCGTCATCTCCTTGCCGTAAAGCTCCTTGTTCTCATCCAGGTCGTTTCGTAGCGTCGCCCCGCCCACCGAAAGGCCGGCAAACAAACCACGCGACCGTGAGTAAGAAAGGATACCCGCGGTCAGCTTCGCATCCGTGCTCGCCTGCGCCGTTCGCCCCACCGGACCCGCCGCCACTCCTGCATTCGCATCCAACGTGAACTTGCTATCCAGCAGTCTCCGAGCGCCGGTCTCAGTCATTACCAGCAGAATCACGTCGCTTTCGGATCCGCCAATCTGCCAGCCGATGCTGCCGCCTTCCATGCGCACCGCGGCTGGCGCGCCCCATGCCTTGTGGTCCGCCGTACGGCAAACACTGAAGCCGCGTCCGTACTTCCCGCCTACGCCAAGCGCAAGCTTCTTCACACCGGGCACGATCACTACACAGTGGGCCCGCTCAAGCAGGTCGGTGGGAATCCCCTTGTCTCCGGCTTGCATCACTTCTTCCAACACAGTTGCCGCTTCTTGCAGCCGGTCGGAGGCCGATTCGGCCCGCAGCGCGGGCGCGACCATCAGCACGAGAGCCGCCGTGACCGGAACAAACGAAGTGAATCTTGTCATCGTACAGGTTCGACGTCTACCACACCGTTAGATTTCACTCCAGTTCTGCCGACAGGTCGGCGCGGCTATTATGAAAGGCGAACCATGCAGAATCAGGCTCTCCCAACCGCCGTACTCCTTCATCTTTCCCAACAACTTGGCATCGCGCTGAAGAGCATCACCGCCACCATCGAACTGCTCGACGAGGGCTCCACCGTCCCCTTCATTGCGCGCTACCGCAAGGAGGTCACTGGCAATCTCGACGAAGTTCAAATCCGTGCGATTGAGGAGAAGCTCGCTTACTTCCGTGAGCTCGAAGAGCGCCGCAAGACCGTGCTCGAGACCATCGAATCACAAGGAAAGCTCACACCCGAACTGCGCGCCCGCATCGAAGCAACGCTGGAGAAGAACGAACTCGAAGACCTGTATCTGCCCTACAAACCCAAGCGCCGCACCAAGGCGTCCATCGCGCGGGAGAAAGGCTTAGAGCCGCTCGCGCAATACATGTGGGACCAGGTACAAGGCAGCACACCGCTGGCGGAATATGCCGCGACATTCGTCATCGCCGACAAGAACGTCGATTCCGCCGATGAAGCGCTGCAAGGCGCCCGCCACATCATCGCCGAGTGGATCAGCGAAAACGCCGACTACCGCAAGGCCGTCCGCCAGATGATGATGGACCAGGGTGTTGTAGTAGCGCGCACGCTCGACCCCGCCAAGGACCCCGACGGCAAGTACACCATGTACGCCGATTACAAGGAGCCCGCTTCCAAGATCCCGTCCCATCGCATGCTGGCCATACGCCGCGGCGCCAAGGAAGAAGCGCTCACCTTTGAAATCGAGCTGGAGCCCGCAGCGGCTCTCACCTACCTGCGTAGCAGGATCATCAAGGCTGAAGGCGATTGGGTCCTACACCTCCAGGAAGCGATCGAGGATTCCTACGACCGCCTGCTGAATCCATCCATTCAGACCGAAGTGCGGCTGGAACTGAAGGATCGCTCCGACGAAGAAGCTATTCGAGTCTTTAAAGAAAACCTCCGCAACCTGCTGCTCGCGGCGCCAGCCGGCGCATTGAACGTGATCGCTCTCGATCCCGGGCTGCGCACGGGCTGCAAAGTCGCGGTGATCGATGACACCGGCAAGTTCCTGGAGCACTCGGTTATCTACCCGCTGGAACCGAAGAATGACGTGATCGGCTCGGCCACCACGCTGCGCCGCCTCATCGACAAATACAACGTGAGGGCAATCGCAATCGGCAACGGCACGGGTTCCCGCGAAACCGCTGCGTTCGTGCAGGACTTCCTGAAACAAGCCGGTCTTCGCGATACCTTCAGCGTGGTGGTGAATGAGTCCGGCGCTTCCGTATACTCGGCGTCCGACATCGCCCGCCAGGAGTTCCCCGAGCTCGACCTGACGGTTCGCGGCGCCATCTCCATCGGCCGCCGTTTGCAGGACCCGCTGGCCGAGTTAGTGAAGATCGATCCCAAGTCCATCGGCGTCGGCCAATACCAGCACGACGTGGAACAGAAGAAGCTGATGCAGGGCTTGGAAAGCACGGTGGAATCGTGCGTCAACGGCGTGGGCGTCGACCTGAACACTGCGTCCTGGGCTCTGCTCCGCTACGTGGCCGGAATCAACGAACGCACCGCGCAAAAAATCGTCGAATACCGCAACGAGCACGGCCGCTTCCGCTCGCGCTTTCAACTCACAGCCGTCCCCGGCTTCGGCCCCAAGACATTCGAGCAGTCGGCGGGCTTCCTTCGCATTCGCGGCGGCGACAACCCGCTCGACATGACCGCCGTGCATCCGGAGTCATACCCGGTAGTGGAAAAGATCGCCCAATCTCTCGGCGTGCCCGTACCCGAGCTCATCACCAAACCCGAGCTGATGGAGAAGGTGAAGATCGAGGGCTTTAAGACCGAGACCGTCGGTATCTACACACTGACCGATATCCGCGAAGAACTGCGCAAGCCCGGCCGCGACCCGCGCGACAAGTTCGTAGTCGCGAACTTCCGTGAAGATGTGAAGGAAGTGAAGGACCTTACCCCCGGAATGGTGCTGGAAGGCGTGGTGACGAACGTGACCAAGTTCGGCGCTTTCGTCGATGTCGGCGTCCACCATGACGGACTCGTCCACATCAGCGAACTGTCGTCGCGCTACATCAAGGAGCCATCGGACGCCGTCAAAGCAGGGCAGATCGTAAAGGTAAAGGTGATCTCAGCCGACGCCAAGACCAAGCGCATCGCGCTCTCCATTAAAGCCCTCGAAATGCCACGCGAGCGCCCGGCGGCGCCGCCGAAGCAGGAACCCAAGAAGCCCGATCTTCAATCGCAGCTCGCATCGCTGAACACGAGGTTCCGCACCCGATGAAACGAACCGCTGTGCTGCTCCTCGCCTTCGCCGCGGCCTGTCTGGCGCAAGTCGATCCCGATAAGGTTGCCAAGGCGCATCCACTCATCGATGAACTCGCGAAAAGCATTCCGTCCGATCCCGACCTGCGAGCCGATGTGGAGATCTACCTCAAAGCCGCGCAGTGGACCCTCAGGCATCCGGAAGAGTTCTTTCGGCCGGCGACCAACGATCAACTCCTCGCCGTGCTCCAGCGAGGCCTTCAGCGCGCCAAAAGCCCCGGATCGTGGAAGACGCAGAAGGGGCGACTGTCGCGAGGCTACATCTCACGAGTCGACGGCAGCGTTCAGCCCTATGGCCTCATCATCCCGGAAGGCTACGACCCCACCAAACCCACACGCCTCGATGTCGTCCTCCATGGACGGGCTGACACGCAGAACGAGGTGAACTTTCTCTTCGCGCACGACAGCGACAAGCCGATCCCGGCGACGCAGCGGCATATGGTGCTGGAGGTTTACGGCAGAGGCAACAACGCGTATCGCTGGGCCGGCGAAAGCGACGTCTTCGAAGCGCTCGACTCCGTCCGCAAACGCTACAACATCGATCCCAACCGCATCGTTCTGCGAGGCTTCTCCATGGGCGGCGCCGGAACCTGGCACATCGGACTGCATCATCCCGATCGATGGGCCGCCATCGAAGCGGGCGCGGGCTTCTCGGAAACGCGTATCTACGCCAAGCTCCCGCCCACCACACCCGAACACCAACTCCGCGCCCTTCACATCTACGATGCGCTCGATTACGCCGAGAACGCGGCGATGGTCCCCACCGTCGGCTACGGCGGCGAACTCGACCCGCAGCGCGCCGCCAGCCAGCACATCCAGAGGGCAATCGCCGGCAGGACGGACGTGAAGTCGCTCTTCCTCATCGGACCTAAGACCGAGCACAAGTGGCACCCGGACAGCCAGAAGGAGTCCGACGCTTTTATCGACGCTGCGGTCGACCAGGGCCGCCGCGTCCCTGACCGGATACACTTCGTCACCTACACGACCCGGTACAACCGCTGCTTCTGGCTTACCATTGACGCCCTCGACCAGCACTACGAACGCGCCCAAGTCGACGGCACACGCGGGGACGTCACCACCCGCAACGTGGCCGCGCTTACCCTCGATCGTGAGGGCAGCCCCCTCATTGATGGGCAAAAGCCCGGACGCGGCAGGTCCTTCGTGAAGGTAGACGGCAAGTGGCGACCCGGCACGCTCAAAGGCCCGCGCAAGAAGCACGGCCTCCAAGGTCCGATCGACGACGCCTTCATGGACTCCTTCACGACTGTCGATCCGCCCGAGAAAGTCCGCACCGAGTGGGCGAAGTGGATGCGCGGCGAACTGCCCGTCTCCGCCGAGCCGGTCAAAGGCAAGCACCTGGTGGTTTTCGGCGATTACAGAACGAACCGGATTTTGCGTAAAGTCAACGCCGACTTACCGATACAGTGGGTGGGAGACGACATTGTCGCCGGAAACCAGCGCTTCGCCGCAGCCGACCACACGCTGGCGATGATCTGCCCAAACCCGCTGGACCCGACCCGCTACCTGGTCGTGAACTCCGGCCTGACGTTCGGCGAAAAGGAGTTCCGAGGCACCAATGCCCTCCTCTTCCCGCGACTCGGCGACTTCGCTATCATCCGCAAGTCTGACGGGGCCGTGGTGCTTGCCGGGTTCTTCGACGAACAGTGGCGCTTCCCCGCCTCGAAACGGTAGCCTTACCCTATGGCAGATGATCCGGACGCGCCATCATCCTCCATCGACCTTGGCGCGCTGAGTCACAACCTGCGAAAGGAACAGGAGGGCTCGCCCGAGCGGGCCGCCTACCTGGAAAAGCTGCGCAGGCAGATCAAAGCCGGCGAGTATGAAGTGGATGCGGATGCGCTAGCCGACAAGCTGCTCGAATCAGCTGCCGACCAGATCCTGCCCGATCACAGCCCCGACGCCGACGAAGAAGCGAAGTAGCCCTTCCGCGCCTGAACCTTCAGGTCCTTCTTGGCCGGTGTCTTAATCTCCAGCTTGCGGAAGCCGCTGCGCTGCTCATCGGTCGGCGTATACCCGATCGAGTACTGAGTCCGCATCTCTTCCTGAATCTCCCGGAAGATGTCATCCAGCGTGCGGTTCCGGTCCACACGGAACATGCGGCCACCCGTATCTTCCGACATGCGCTTCAGGTCGCCGTCGCCGCCCATGCCAAAGCCGCCGTACTGGCTGGGATCCAGGTAATGAATGCTGTAGATGATCGCGTCCGCCCGGTGTGCGGCGTCAATAGCTTCGCGCAGCGTTTGCCGCGACCCCACATCCACCCCATCGGTGATCAGCACGATGGCCTTGCGACCGACTTCGCCCCTCAGCTTCTCGGTTGCGGCAAGATAGACCGCGTCATACAGGATCGTTCCCCGAGTCTTGCCAATCGTCGGCACCGGCCCAGGCCCAAAGCCCCCGACCGCCGAGTTCTCACGCAGCCCTTCCAAGCCCTTCCGCAACAGCGAGACGGAGTTGGTGGAATCCTGCAGCAGTTCGGCCTCCGAGCCGAAGCTGATCAGAAACGCCATGTCCTTCGGCCTTAAAACCTTCCCGAAGAACTCCGAGGCGGCCTGCTTTTCCACGCCGATCAGGTTGCGCTGGCTCCCGCTCACATCCACCAGCAGCCCGAGCGTCAAAGGAAGATCGGATTCCCGAGTGAAGTACTTGATGGTTTGCTGCTTGCCTTCTTCGAAGATGGCAAAGTCTTCTTTGTTGAGGCTGGGGACGAGCGCGCCTTTCTTGTCGCGGACCGAAAACAACACATTGACGATGTCGACGTCGATCTTCAACGTCGTCTCCGCCTCCTGGGCAATCAAAACGCCGAGGCACAGCACCGCCGGCGCGGCAAGAAACCACTTCCTCATACAATTAATGATGCACGCCGCCCAAATCCTGTTCCATGCGCAAAGCAATCGATCACCTTCGCCGCGCTGACCCGATCCTCGCCGCAATCATCGATCGAGTGGGACCGTATAAGGCGACATTCATCGACCCGGAGTTTGGCAGCCTCGTCAGGTCAATCGTGTATCAGCAGTTGAGCGGAAAGGCAGCCGCCACCATCTTCGGCCGCCTCCTGGACGCCACGGGTCGGCCGTTGACACCCGATTCAATCCTCGCGCTCGACACCGATCGCCTCCGGACGTTAGGTCTGTCCAAGCAGAAGGCCGCCTATATCCGCGACCTGGCCGAAAAGACCGCCGCCCGCGAGGTGGTATTCGAGAAGTTCCCAACCATGACCGACAAGCAGATCGTGGAAAGCCTCACGCGCGTGAAGGGCATCGGCGTCTGGACCGTGCAGATGTATCTGATGTTCGCCCTACGCCGTCCCGATGTACTCCCCACGGGCGACCTCGGCATCCGCAACGCAATCCAGAAGGCGTACAATCTCGACGCCCCGCCCACACCCGCCCAGATGGAAGAGATCGGAGCGTGCTGGCGACCCTACTGCTCAATCGCGAGCTGGTATCTGTGGCGCAGCCTGGAGTGATCTAATATCGGGATGCGCTGGTTCGTTTCGCTGCTTATAGCCTTCGCCGGACTGCTTCAAGCACAAGGTGCGATCTCGTTTGACCGCATGCTCGCTCTGGAAGACGCAGCCGCGCCCTCAGCCGGGATCAGCGTGGGTGACCTGAATGGTGACGGCAAGCTCGATCTTGTACTTGCCAAGGGCCGCCACTGGCCGGTGCACAACCGAGTCCTGCTCAATGACGGCAAAGGTGGATACAAGGCCAGTAATCTTGGCGCGGCGGCGGATCGAACCTACTCCGCCGCGCTGGCTGACATTGATGGTGACCGCGATCTCGACGTTGTCGTCAGCAATGACTCTCCTGATCGCAAGCTGGTTTACAAGAACGACGGTAAGGGCCGCTTCACCGAGTCGGGTTCTTTCGGCCAACCTGATTGGAGCACCCGCTACATCACTCTCGCGGACCTGAACGGCGACCGCTTCCCCGACGTCATAGTCGCGAATCGTGGGGGAGACACAGTCGTCCCGAGCTTTGTCTGCTTCAACGATCGCAAGGGCGCATTCCGCTCCTGCGTGCCCGTGTGGAAAGGCTCGGCAACCTCTATCGTTGCGGCTGATCTCGATGGGGATGACGCAGTTGACCTGTTCATTCCGCACCGCGAGGGTGGGCAGAGCGTAGTGTTGTGGAATGACGGCGAGGGCCGCTTCCCCAATTCTTCGAACGTTGGGATCGCAACCACAGCAGCCCGCATCGGAGTGGCAGGCGACCTCGACGGCGACGGCCGCAAGGACGTTGCTTTTATTGACGAGCGCCTCAAGGCAACCTTCGTCGTACTGAACCGGGGCAACCGCCAGTTCGGCGACCCCGCACAGCTACCCGCAACAACAGGCGTCCCGTATGCGTTGGCGCTTGGCGACCTGAACGGCGACCGTAGACTCGACGTGGTGGTCGGTTTCGTCGAAGCCCCCGGCGTGGTGTATCTCAACAGCGGGAACGCCAGCAGCTTTCAAACGGTCTCCTGGAATGACGCCAAGGGAGCTGTCTACGACATTGCCTTCAGCGATGTCGATGGAGACGGCGCAACCGACATCTTAGCCGCCCGCTCAGACGCGCCGAATGCGATCTGGTTCGGCGCTAAATCTTCTTCAAAGGACGGCCAGAAACGCTCAACCCGGTGACCGCGCTTGAGGCATCAACCTCAACGCCAGCGTCGGGCCATCTCGAGATCAAGATCCATCTGAAGAGCAGCCACGCGCTGCAGATATACGATTGACCGCGGCAACGGCCGATGCAAGGTCGAAGGCGTACGCGTCAGCACCAATCTCCCTGGCAAATTGCGGCGCGTGACGGAAGGCGGAACCGCCGACGATGATTTTTACATCCTTCCCCGTGTCTGTTTCACGGAGCCGCTGAATCAAATCCCGTACTCGTAACAAGTTGAACAGCATGGTGGCGGAGATTCCGACTACATTTGCCTGATATTCACCCGCTGCGGCGACGACGGACTCGGCAGGAGTGTCGGCGCCCAGGAAGTGGACATTCCATCCGTCCATCTCGAGCATGTCCGCCACCATGTTGGCCCCAAGCTGGTGCTGCTCGCCTTCCACACCGGTAATTAGAACGTTGCCTTTCACGGGGCCGGCAGGTCGTATCAAGGGGTAAAGCTGAGCCATTGCATACTGCGTGATAGCAGTTGCCATATGCTCCTGCGCCACAGTTATTTCATTCGTCTCCCACAGCGCGCCTATGCGGTACATCGCGGGCTGGAGAACATCCTCGTACAACTTTGGAAGCGTGTAATCGTGTTGGGCAGCCTCCAGAAGAAGCTCGATGGCGGCTTGACGCCGGCCCCGCAGTGCGGCCTCAACGTACGACGAGACAAGACTATCGGTATGAGTGCCCGTAGGCTCCCCCCTCAACTCAGATTCACCGCATGCCGCTACACCGGATCGGACAAAACGCTGAATGAGGGGATGATCCTCCGCAGGAGCAAGGTCTAGAAGCGCCGCACCGATGTTGTGCAGAGTGTCGATGAGCGAAGTCGTTCCCACATGCCGTGCCGATAACATCCGCTTCGCCCATCGCATGTAGCTGTTGAACGCCTCAACCTCACCAGCCTCGATTGCCGCGGCCAGAATATCCTGGTGAACGCCAGCGTCTTCGGCGCCCCACCTGCGAGCCCATTCATCGTTCTCCCCAATCCAAACGGGGTGACGCCGGAGGAATTGCTTCGCGACCCGCTCGCTGATTAACGTGCGATTGGCTCGGATGAGGTCGGCTACGGATCGACTCCGTTCCAAATTGATATCGCGGCTCATATGGAGTTGGGAATATCCCTGTTTTGCTTCGCTCGGAAGTGCGCCAACATCCCGGCCGCGCAAGTCGGGCAGTATCCGTGGCTCAGGAACAGGCTTTGCTGCTTGAGGAAATCGACCACATCCTGCCATACAGAGTGCTCGGTTTTTACCTTGCCGCACTGCATGCAAATGGGAAGCACTTCCTGTATCTTTCGTATATGCCAGTACGACTCCTGCAGTTCCTTAGTGGTCGACTGGAGTTCTAGCGTGACGGCCTCCAGTGCTTTCTTCTGCCTCTGATTCTCACGAACCAGCACGGCTAGATCGTTGTTCATCGCGAGCAGTTCGTCCCGCAACGCCGCCTCATCCTCAACCATGGGCTCGCCGAAAATGAGCATGCCCTGACGGTCTACCTCAATGTGAGTCGCAAGCGTACGCGGGTTGCCGTCGGCACAAATAAAATTAACGATCCGAGAGGTGATACGTGCCCCGCGGCGGCCGTCGTCCAACACACACCGTAGCGTGGCGGCATCCGCATCGGTAACAAGCGTCCAAAGTGACCATCCTGTCAACAGGCCGGCATGCCTGCCCATCATGGTCTCCGCGGCTGCGTTGTGCGCCACTACCGTTCCATTGGAAGAGATACTCAACCAGCACACATTCCGGCTGTGCGCAATGAATCGGGACCATAGCCCCCCGTTATCCGGCATTATCCCTTCCTCCAAACCCATTTTCAATGACCACTAGGGAAATGAAGAATACATCACCGCATGCGGTACAAGGTCGCCCGCCCGACTCCAAGAAGCTTCGCTGCCTGTGCAACGTTTCCGCCGGTCATGGTTAGAATGCGTTCGACGTGCTGCTTCTGCATGGCTTTCAGGCTCATAGGCCGGCTGACCTCGGGCCGCGGCGGGTTGGACAGCGCTTCGGGAAAATGGCGAGGCTCAATCGTCGGCAGATCCGCCATCATGCAAGCGTGCGATATAGCATTTTCAAGTTCCCTGACATTGCCCGGCCAGTCGTAGGCAGTAAGTGTGGCAAGAGCTCGCGGACTCATGCGCAATCCGGATTTCCCATACCGGGAAGAATAGACGTTCAGAAAGTGCCGCTGCAGTATGGGGATGTCTTCGCGGCGCTCAACCAAAGTCGGGACGTGAATCTCAATTGCCGAAAGCCGGTAGAAGAGGTCCGCACGAAATCTCTTCTCAATCACCATGTCCGCCAGCGGTTGATGAGTGGCGGCGATGATCCGTACGTCTACAGCCTTAGGCGCTGGGGCGCCGAGCCGCTGGACTTCGCGGTTCTGGATCAGCCGCAAAAGCTTAGCCTGGGATATCGGCGGCATCTCGCCAATCTCATCCAGAAAGAGTGTTCCGCCGTTGGCATGCTCTACCATCCCTGCTTTGTCATGAAGAGCGCCTGTAAATGCGCCTTTCACATGGCCGAATATCTCGCTTTCAAAGAGCGTTTCGACGATCGCCGCACAGTTGCAGACTACATACGGCTTTCCCGCGACCGGGCTAAGATTGTGGAGGGCACGAGCAGCGAGTTCTTTGCCTGTGCCTGTCGCGCCCGTCACAAGCGCGGTTTGGTAATGAGGCGCGATTCTCCTCATTTTGGAAAACAGCTCGAGCATCACAGGACTACGCCCCACGATGCCTTCAAACCGGGAATTGTGGACCAGCGTTTCATCGATCTCTACCGATCGGTGCCGTTCTTCAGCTATCGAGAGCGAAGAAAGAACTCGCTCCACAAGGCGCTCGGGGGAAATAGGCTTTACAAGGTAATCCGCTGCCCCACGTTGGATCGCCTGCACGGCAGCTTCGGTGGAGTAGTGTCCCGTCAGGAGGATTACTTCGATAGTCGAATCCATGTGAAGGATTCGATCGAGCATCTCCATGCCGGTGACGCCAGGCATGATCAGGTCCAGAATGACAACATTCGGCCGTCTGAGGCGTACCTGCTCGAGGCCGGCGGTAAACGAGCTGGCGGTGTGAAGAACTACCGGCTGGTCGTCGAAGATCTCTTGAAGCAGGGTGAGCGTGGCAGGATCGTCATCGACCACAAGAACGGATTGCCTGGTGGAGACCGAGGTGTCAACGCTCACATATTCCTACCTGGCCAACGGCCACCGGTCCGCGTTGCTGGGTAGCTTCCGCGGCGGTTAGAGCGTCTGCAATCTGCTTAGCGGCGGTCCCAATACTCTCGATGTGGCGTGCTTGTCTCGCGTTTAAAGACCCCGGTTTTCCGGCGGCAAGTAGCTCGGCCAACATGACGATGACGTTTAGGGGAGTTCGTGCATCATGCACCACGTCCTTCAGACGCAGTGCGCAGGAACAACACTCGTTGCCGCGACCGTCTTCCGATATCCTTTGCGTCACACCCTATCGTGCGGCGCGCCGTTGAATCCTCTCACATCAGGCCCAAGCGCCTGACCGCAGGGTTCAGGTCAAAAGTATTGCATCTACCTGCGCGCAAAGCATGTCCAGCGTAAAAGGCTTCTGGATCAGTGCCACTGAGCCGTCAGCGACATCCTGGAGCAGAACACTATAATCCGTGAAGCCGGACATGAACAGAACCGGAGTTTCCGGGTGTCGAGACTTCACAGCCTTGCACAACTCGGGACCGCTCATGTGCGGCATCCTGACGTCGGTGAGGAGAAGGTCGATGCGGGTATGCTCTTCCATGCGCAGTATGGCTTCGTGTCCGCCACTTGCCTCCTGCACGTCGTAGCCGTGCTCCACTAGACCTTCTTTAAGGATGTCCCGTAACACCGGTTCGTCTTCGACGAGCAAGATCATCCGCCGGTCGTCCCCTGAACTGGACTTCGTTATCCCTTGCACGCTGGTACCTCCTTGAAGGAGGGTAGTTCCTCAGCGCTCACACAATCTTTCGGCAACGAGAGTGCCGCCGGCCGGCCCGACGCCGAAGGATGTGCGATGTGCGCCGTCACATCGATGTGAACACCCTTCACGACAATCGGTTTGCCGTTAACGTCGCGTTCGGCATGCCCGCGGCAAACGATCACGGCAACGCTGCCATCCCGACGCAACGCCCGGACGCAGGTCTCGAGCCGGTAGGGTTCAACAAGGACTTGAGCCGCCGCATCTTTCATGGCCTGTCGATCTTCACAATGAATCAAGTTGAACCATTGATCCAATGACTCGCCACGGATTTCATCAGGCAGCCCGAACATCGTGCGGAACTCGGCTGAGTACTCGACTTCGGCTCGGGCGATGTCCCACTTCCAGGTTGCAATGCCTGCAGCGCCGTATGTTGTACGTATCGCCGCCTCGCGCACCTCCGAAGCCTGAACTTTGGCGCAGAGCTCCGTTGTATCCGCGAGTACCAGGATCAGGCGGTTTGTTGCAGCCGAGCATTTCCAGTAGGCGTCGAGATATTGCGGGCTTCCGTCCGGAGTCCGCGCGCGCAACTGCAGACGTACGGTCTCAGCCGGATTACTCGTAGCCGCAACCATAGACTTGGCCACCGACGGCAGGTCTTCCGACGCGATGTAGGGTGTCAGGTCTGTGGCAATATGTTCTCCTTCAACGAAGCGAGCCCGGAATGCCTCGTTTCCGTACTCGATTTTGCCGGTGACGTCCATAACTACCATCGGCACAGCACAATCTTCACATGCGTCCAAATACTCGCGGCTCAGATCAGGACCAGCTTCCGGGCTGTTTCCTGCACCTCCCTCCGTTCGTTCACCCCCAAATAGGCTGGTCCACTTGATGGTTCGGTGAGCCGATGCAATCAAGTGAAGAAGCTTGCGAACGGCTACTCTGTCGGGCGATCCCGGCGGCTTGCCGCTTGACGTAGCAGCACGGGGCGCAGCCGCAACTGCAGCCGGAGCTACCTGATGCAAGATCGCTTTCGGCAGAAGCGCCGGTATTTGAGGGCGCCATTTTAACCCCTCAAGAAACTCCAGTCCGATAGCAAACAGCATCGCGTCCGGAGAAACGTTCCGCACGATGGCGCGGACCTCGAATTCACGAGCCTTTAGGAGCAACTCCGAGCCGACGGGTATCGGTTCGTCCAGGCGAACGCAGGCGCCGGATTCCGAGACGTCCTTAAGCATGCCTGGCATACGCCTGCCGTGCGTCTGACCCACTTCAAAAACGTCCACAAGCCCGGTATATGAATATCGGGGTTCTCTCCGTTGAGCTTCGACTGTTTCCATCGCTATTGCTTCACAGGACTGTAGTCACGTTTCGTGCCAAAGCGGCTGTATACAAAAGGCTGGCTGTTTGCGCGAAAAGCATGAGTTGGCGCGCCATCCGCGCTGGCCGCTTGAGCGCTGGGATGTCTCAAAATGAGAACCTGTCACCTTTTTGAACACACGTCCTGCAAAACAGCAACGAAATCATCGATCGAAAACGGCTTTAACAGAGTCGCGTCAGCGCCGAGAGCTTTCGCCATCGTGAGGAACCGGCCGCTGTAAGCGCCTGACATTGCGATCACGCGTGGCCTTGGCGACCTGTTTCTCAGTTGCTGCAGGGTTTCTATGCCGTCCTGGTCCGGCATGAAAATATCCAGAACGATTAACTCCGGCTGCAGGCCGCTGAGCAGCCGCATCGCTTGGCGGCCGTTCTCCGCCTCAACGGTTTCGTAACCTAATGACCTGCTGACCTCACCGAGCAGACTGCGGAAGGCGGGATCGTCATCTACGATCAGGACGCGGATCCGTCCTGTATTACAGTCGTCAAGCGCAGGAATGTCGTCGGCGGCTAACGCGCCCCTCTCGTTGAACATATGAAACCGAGTGCAATCGACGGGCCGCAAACCAGCGCGGTGGACTCCCTCGTGCGGGTCGAGCGAGGAAGGCAGGGGAACTAGCGGGGCTCAAGGTCGCCTGCAAGTACACCTGACACGCATCGAAGCAATTCTTCCGGACTGAACGGCTTTTGTATGAACGACGCACGTCCGCGGTCCGGACCGGAAGAGTCTATCTTTGACTCGGCGTATCCCGACATGTAAACCACCTTCAAGCCGGCGCAATGCGAGGGCAGCCGCGCGACCAGGTCGGGGCCATTGCCCTCGCGCATGACAACATCTGTCAAGAGTAGATCGGGAGAGACCGAAGAATACAGCACGCGCAACGCTGCGTCGGCATCGCCGGTTGCTGTCACCCGGTATCCTTCCGCCGTCAGGACGTTCTGAACGACTAGGCGCAGAGTAGGTTCGTCTTCCACCACAAGGATGGATGCGGACGCGGCAGGCACTTTCGCAGCCGGTTCCACCCGCAAACAGGAACGCTTCGAAGATGGGGCATGCTGCCGAGGCAGGCAGATGGACACGCTTGTTCCTACTCCGGGAGTGCTCGCCAGAATGACGCCTCCGCGGCTTTGTTTCACGATGCCATACAGCGTCGACAACCCCAGGCCAGTACCTTGTCCAATCGGCTTTGTGGTAAAGAACGGCTCGAATGCCTTCGATCGCGTGGCCTCGTCCATCCCAATACCCGTGTCCAGTACGCAAAGCGTCGTGTATTCACCCGCGGTCTCCACATTCCAAGTGGTCAAATCGTCGTGTTCGAGGTGAATGCGTCCGGTCGTCAACGTGAGGCAACCGCCGGACGGCATTGCTTCACGGGAATTCGTGAAGAGATTCAGGATCACTTGGCCGATCTGACCGCGATCGGCGAACACATGACCGGCCTCAGGATGTAGGGAAACCGTAAACGTTATGTCTTCCCCGATGATGCGTTGCAGCATCGGTTGAAGCTCGCACGCAATCTCATTGATATCCAGTATCTTGGGTTCGAGGACCTGCTTGCGGCTGAACGCGAGCAGTTGGCGAGTCAATGCAGCTGCTCTGTGCGCGGCGTCGTCGATCATTCCGATTTTGGTCCGCACGCGGTCTTCTAGTCCGTGCTTTGCCGCGTTTCCGGTGCAAGTCAGGATAATGGTCAGCAGATTATTAAAGTCATGCGCGATCCCTCCAGCTAACCGGCCGATTGCCTCCATCTTCTGGATCTGCTGCAACTGGCCTTCCAGGTTTCTGCGATCGGTCACGTCACGAGCGATCGCCTGAAGACCCATCACCTGGTCGCCCGCGTACATAGTTTGCGTACTCACTTCGAGCGTCAGCAAACGCCCGTCTTTCGCCCGAGCACGGACCTCGCACGTCGCATCGGCTGCTATCTCGCTGAACCCGCTCGCCCCTGCGTCGCCGCCATCCGTGGCCACGCCGAGCAGATCTTCCACCGGGCGGCCGAGGGATTCTTCCGCGGAGTATCCTAGTACCGCGCGGGCACTCTTATTCAGCGAGGTAACGCGGCGTTCCACATCCGCCGTAATCACCAGATCAGTCGCATTCTCAAACAGACTGCGAAAACGCTGGTCGCTTTTCTCCAGTTCCAATCGCGCGCGATCCAGTTCTGAAACGTCGATTAGATAGGCAATACCCGCACGGTCGGGCGAGTCCAGCCTGGCGGCCCCGGTCACAGCCCGTATACGCCGAGAGTCTTTCCGCACAAGAGTCCACTCTGTCGGACCGAACTTGCCCGTGGAAAGAAAGCTCCCGCGCAAATCTGCGAGCGCTAGCCGACATTCCAGGGGAGTTATCGCTTCGATCGTAAGACGGCGTGCGGCAATGTCTTCCCGCGCGTAGCCGAGCATCGCTAAGTAGGCGTCGTTCGCGTACACGATTGTCTCGGAGGCATCGAACTCGCACACCCCAATGATGGTCGATTGAACCAGACTGTCGAAACGCAACTGGCTCTGCCGCAGAGCGACTTCCACCTCATGCCTTTCCGAGATGTCGCGGTAATTGCAAACAAACCCCGCCACGCTCGGCTCGTGGACCGCATTGGTGACGACACCTTCCACCCAGCGCCGCGATTCTCCTTTCCCGCGAACGATATGCCTCGTTACGCGCGACATGCCCGGATAGCGCCCGAGGTCGTTCAGCCATTCTCGGGCTTGAGGGACGATATCGGGATCCAGAAGGCGAGTAGAATCCGAGCCGACAAGCTCGGCCTCACTGTGGCCCAGCACATTGCGTGTGGACGGGCTTGCGTATTTGACTGTGTGTTCGTGATCGATAACCAGCACCGCATCGGAGGAGTGCTCCAGTAGCGCACGGAATCTTCTCTCGCGGACTGCGATCGCGTCGTCTACGCGCTTGCGGTCGGTCACATCTTGTGTGGCGCCGATCAGCTTCACCGGCTGCCCGGTGATGTCACGCTCGACTTCTACGTGTTCGCAGACCACCCGCATATTTCCGTTCGGCCTCACAATACGATGTTCAAAAGCGCTGCCGGGCCCGCCAGTCATGGCATTCGCGAATGCCTGACGGAGACTCTCGACATCTTCGGGGTGAACACGAGCCCAGAAAAGGGAGCGCTCAGCACGGCACGAATCGGCGACCCCAAAGATTCGAAACAGTTCTTCGGAGGCATACATCTCATCGCGGAGTAGATCGAACTCCCAGTTGCCGACCTGGGCAAGCCGCTGCGCATAGGCGAGGCTTGACTGGCTGCGCAACAGGGACGCCTCGGCGAGCTTCCGGTCGGTGATGTTCTCATGCGCGACCGCCACGAACCGCTCGGGCGTACCCTGGAAACGCGTTGCTCTTAGCGCAAACCAACACTGCTCGTGCGGACTGTGGCAAGCGTACTCCTGGTAGAACTCGCCTTTTGCTCCGTGCATGACGTCCGTGATTCCGCGATAGGCGGCGCCCGCGCTCTCGCAGCCGTTATGACTCGCTCGAAGTGCAACCTCCAGGTACGACGCGTTCACCGCGTAGTCGGCGGAACGCAATCCATTCGCGTCCGCATACCGCCGCCAGCTTGCATTCACGGCAATGATGCGCCCGGACTCATCTAATATGGCGATATTGGTTGACAGCGCATCCAGCGCCGACTGAAGGAATTTCTCGGAGGCTTTGGCCGAGCGGAAGGACTTGCTGCGCTCGATCGTATACCGGATTGATCTATCCAGCAATGGCGCCGTTATCTCGTTCTTCAACAGATAATCGAGGGAGCCGGTCTGCACTCCGTAGGGCTCCAGGTGCAGATCGCGCTCGGCCGTCAGCAGGATGGTCGGGAGTGTGACGTTGGCCGCGCCAATCTCTCGGATGAAGTCGAGACCCGTGCTTGCGCCGAGTCGGTAATCGAGCAGACATGCATCAAACGGAACCGAGGTTGCCTGCGCCAGCCCCTCTTCATACGTGCTCGCCCAATGGAGTGAATAGCGCGAGCGCGATTCGCGAAGCAGATCGCGCGTCAAGATGTAGTCTTCTTCGTCATCCTCGATGATGAGCACTCGGATTGCATGGTGCATAGATGTCCACGACGGACGTATCGCCCGCGCCCGCCTCGGTTAGGGCAGCTCAACCACCTCAAACCAGAATCGGCCGAGGTCTTTCATTAATTGAACTAGAGTTGCGAATGTCACGGGCTTCGAAATGAATGCGTTTGCGCCCAGATCGTAGCTTCGAAAAATGTCTTCCTCGGCCTTGGATGTAGTGAGCACCACAACGGGAATCTGCCGAAGCGAGGCGTCGGCTCTGATCTCCGCCAAGGCTTCGCGGCCGCTTTTCTTGGGCATGTTCAAATCGAGCAGAATAAGCCCTGGCCGAGGCGACGCCTCAGGATTGGCATACTGGCCTCGCCGGTACAGGTAATCCATGAGTTCCTCGCCGTCCATTACGACGTGAAAGTCATTGGCGAGGCGGTTTTCGTCTAGCGCCTGCCGGGCCATGTTCCGATCATCCTCATCATCATCGGCCATGAGAATGGTGATCGGCTTGCCCTTTCTGGCCTGCGATTTCATGTCGACATCTGCTTTATCGGAAGAGTCACGGTGAACGTGGAGCCTACACCTGGCCGGCTGCAGGCGGTAATACTGCCGCCATGCCGTTCGGCGATCCTGCGGCAAACTGCGAGTCCGATACCCGTTCCCGCATATTCGTTGCGGCCGTGAAGGCGCTGAAAGACATTGAAGATGCGGTCGAGGTACTTCTCATCAAAACCGATTCCGTGATCTTCTACGCTTAACAGGCACAGGTCGCCGTCGCGCTGCGAAAGTTCGGCTCGAACCCTGACTTGCGGGTGGCAATCCTTCTTGTAGTACTTGAGCGCATTGCCAATCAGGTTTTGCAGAAGCTGCCGCATCTGCAAAGCATCGGCCTCAATACTCGGCAACCCCGCATCGATTTCTACCGTGCCGCCCGACGCTCGGATGCTTGTCTCGAGATCTTCGACGACCTCCTCTGCAATGTGACCGAGATCAACCGGCTGGAAAGGCCGCGCCTGCGTTTGTACCCGAGAAAACGTTAGCAGATCGTCAATCAAGGTCTGCATACGCGACGCGGCGTGAAGTATACGTTCCAGATCGGCCCGCGCGGTGGCATTCAGCGCGGGTCCGGCTGCGGACTTCAACCGTCCCCCAAATGCTTGAATCTTGCGCAGTGGCTCCTGCAGATCGTGCGAGGCAACCTGAGCGAAATCTTCCAACTCGCGATTGCTGCGGGCTAATTTGTCCGACAATTCCTGCCGCAAGCGTTCCGTCTGCCTGCGCTGGGTTATGTCTTCCATTGCCAAAAGTATCCGGTCGGATCCCTCATTGTGAATGCGGCGCGCGTTCAGAAGCATGACTCTCCGCCCTACAGCGGGAAAATCATATTCCACCTCGAAGTCTTCCAGACTTTCGTCGTCGAGGAGAATACCGGCTAATCGGTCGCGAAGCTCCGGGATATTCCATTGGCCAGTGCCAAGTTCATATATCCGCCGGTTCTCTGTGTCCACCATCGACACCGCAAATACCTTATAAAAGGATCGGTTTGCGTGCCGGACGCACAGTTCGTCATCGAGAACGAGCAACGGCTCTCGAACTGTCCTGACGATATTCTCAAAAAGTGCTTGATACACCGTGAGCTACCCGATTATAGGCACGAACGCCGTCCGAGTCCCCGATAATGCTCATAAGCTGTTTGGGTGTAAAAGGTTTGGCAAGAAATACCGCCTTTTCCACCCGCGGCCGTAATGAAGACAGTTGCTCGTGAGTGTATCCAGACATCAGAACAACGGCTAAGGAGGGGTTTTCGCGTGATAATCGATCCGCCAGATCCGCTCCGCTCAGGCACGGCAAAACGACGTCGGTGACTAGAACATCGATTCCGCCTGTTGAGTTCGCAAGCAGCGAGACGGCTTCCTCTGCCGAACCCGCGTCCATCACTTCGTAACCCTCCGCGACCAGAATGGCGCCGATTACATGTCGTATCTCGCTGCTATCATCCACCACGAGTACCCGCCGTTTTCGCTCGATTCCGTCACTCGCCCGGGACACCACGGCCGATTGTGTCTGCGGGAACGGCCTGAGGTGGGGCAGAAGAATGCGAAACATCATGCCATCGGCCGCGCCTGCCAACTGTTCAACAACACCGCCATTCTCGCGAATAAGATCCTCCGCCGTCTTCTGCTCAAGTCCGGCCATCAACGCCCCTCTCGCGGCGATCGGGTTCCATTTGCGGCCGTTCAGACGCGCGGCATGCATCGTGGTGTCCGCAATGAAGATCGCAATCCGACCTTTACCGCTCCCGAGGAGTCCTTCTTCGATGGTCTCGGTCCGTATTGAAAGCATCTGCGACGGACTCGTGTTGTTTCGCAACGTGACCACCAGGTCGAGCAAAGCTTCTTGTACATGTGCGCGGTCAACAAACGTC
Organism: Bryobacteraceae bacterium; assembly: GCA_035634155.1. Classification (GTDB taxonomy): domain Bacteria; phylum Acidobacteriota; class Terriglobia; order Bryobacterales; family Bryobacteraceae; genus DASQDN01. The sequence continues at coordinate 19,643 of DASQDN010000015.1, forward strand.
ATGGCGTTTGACGCGCTGCACTCAAGGTCAACCTCGACCGTTTGGGGCACCACCGAGCGAATCACGTTAGCCGTGCAGTCCTCCACCAGCTCATTCACATCCACAGGTTCGCGGTTGGGAGCGTGAGGATGAGCGAGCATATGCAACTCGGAAACCAAGTCATTCAAGGCGTTGCTCGCCATTGCGATCTGATCGGGTAACGTATGCATCCCGTCAGTGGCCTGACCGCCCGCGTTCGCAAGCACCGTGAGTTGGTCATTGAAGCTGTGGGCCAGGCGCGCGGCCGCCCGCGCCATGCATCCTGCCCGTGCAGTCGCAAGAATTTGTGTCCGGCGCTGTGTCCGTTCGGCCGTGTCTCCTATGAGCGTGAGCGTGTCTTCACCGGCGTCCTTGGAGAGCAATTGCTCTGAAGCCGTACGCGGCCAGATGCTGGTGATTGGTTTACCTAATGCCTCGGTCCCACAGAAGCCCGTCAGCGTCTCCGCGGCCGCATTCAGAGATCGAACCCGGCCCTGTTCGTCAACCGCTACCACGGCGTCATCGATGCTTCGGAACAGGCTGTCCCGCCACTCGCGGTGCTCGGTGATTTTTCTCTCGGTGCGATCCCTGTAAAGAGCGACGTCGATTGTGGTGTTCAGATCCTGGTCACTAAACGGCTTCAACAGATAACCAAGCGGCCTCGTCGCCTTCGCTCGCGCGAGTGTTGCTCGATCCGTATACGACGTCAGATATACGTGCGGGATGCCGACCAGTTGATGAATGTCGTTTGCCGCTCGAACCCCGTCGCTGCTTTCCGCAAGGCGAATATCCATAATCACCAGGTGAGGACGGTGGATGGCTGCAAGTTGGACTGCTGCTTGGGCGGTACTCGCCACGGCGCAGACGTCGTATTTCAACCTTCTCAGTCGCTCCTCCACGTCCATCGCGATGAGCGCTTCATCTTCCACTAACAGGAGGCGCGCTTTGTATCCGGAATCTGGCATCGCTTACTCCTCGGCGAACACAAGCTCAAACGAAGCGCCGGGGCTCCTCCTCTGAGCTGAAAACCGACCTCTCAACTGTCGCGTCAATGTACCGACAATTCTCAGACCGAGAGACTTTTGGAGCGATACATCAAACTTCTCGGGTAAACCTACGCCGTTATCCGTGACCTGGATACTCAGGGCGCCGTCCTGACGCGACAGACAGATCCGCAACTGCCCTCCGGCGTCGGTGAACGCGTGTTTCAATGCGTTCGATACGAGTTCATTGATGATGAGCCCGCAGGGGATAGCTTTCTCGATGGTCATCATAAACCGTTCAGAAGCAAGAACCCGCGCAGTGACATTCGATCCGCGGTCCCCGAAACTGCTGAAGATATGCTGCAGAATCTCCTTGAAGTATCGACCCATATCAATACACCTGAAATCATGCGATCCGTAGAGTTGTTCGTGAATAAGGGCCATAGATACGATACGGTTCTGGCTGTCCACCAATACAGCGCGAATAGCAGGGTCCGTCGTACTCATCGCCTGCAGGTTAAGCAGGCTCGAGATCACTTGCAGGTTGTTCTTGACGCGATGGTGAATCTCGCGCAGGAGCACCTCTTTCTCCTGGAGCGAGTCCTCCAATCGATTTTCCGCTTGCTGCCGTTGAAGAATTTCGTTTCGGAGTTCGTTCGTACGTTGGGCTACGACAGACTCCAGTTCTGAGTGAAGGACTTTCAGCAGGTCGGCGGCTGCGCGCTGTTCCACCGCGGCTTTGCGCTCGGTTATGTTCTCATTGGCCAGAACTACGCAGTTATGGCTGGGGCTCGCAAACCGGGTTACGCGAAGCGCCAGCCATCGAGTCAGCTCGCCAAAGTCGTCTCGGTACTCGATGTAGAACGTCGGCGCCAGGTCGGCCATGACCTCGCGAATGCCTTCGGCAATCGCCGCTGCGGCTGCGGCGCCGGCTTGCGCAGCCCGGTCGCATACCTGCAGGTAGTTGGCGCCCGTATTGCACGAGTACACCGCGGACCAGGTCGGTGTGCAGTTCCATGCCTCGTTCGTGGAAAGGATCGCGCCTGCGTTGTCGATGATGGCGATGCCAGTGGACAGCGAGTCGAGCGTGGAACGAAGAAACGCTTTCGAATCCTGCAGGATTGAAACCGTCTTTCTGCGCTCCAGGGAATACCGGATCGACCGGTCCAGTAAGGGCGAGGACAGGTAAGACTTATCGAGGTAATCCGCCGCGCCCGCCTGCATCGCCTCCAGGTCCGTTTCTCGCGCGCTATGCCCCGTCAGGAGAATCATAGCCGCGTTCATGCCGCATGCTGTGCACTCTCTTAGAAATTCGGCGCCGGTGCGAGCGCCGAGATGATAATCGATCAGGCAGACATCGTAGCGATTCGACCGCATGGCTGCCATACCTGCCTCGTACGTGGCCGCCCATTGAACACGGTATCTTGGCTCTTCCACGCAAAAAAGCAGGTCACGTGTGAGCTCATAATCGTCGGCATCATCTTCAACGATGAGCACTTGAAGCGCCGGCGCGCGCGAGGTTGCATTAAGCGACGGCAAGGGAATCCGATACCAGCGCCTGCACCGAAGACAGTAGATCCTGCTTGGTGAAGGGCTTGCTGATGTAAGACAACCTGCCTGCAGCGGCAGGTGTTGGTGCCGAAGCCGAGGCGAGCAGGAACCGAAGCTCGGGGTGACTCACGGTCATCGCCTCAACGTAGTTTTCGGCATCGGTGATAACAACCGAAATCTTGCCCTCGTACACCTCTGCCAGCGCGACTGCCTCTGCCGTAGTTGCGGCCTCCAAAAGGTTGTAGCCCTTATCTTCGAAGTACTGGTGAAGTAGCCTGCGAACCCCTTCCTCCTCCTCAACGATGAGGACTGTTGGAGTACAGGCGGATCCCTGCTCGTTGTTGCAGGCTGTCCCGGGCTCGTAAGCGGCAGGCAGCAGCACTTCGAACGTTGTGCCGGCGCCTACGGCCGACTCCACCGAGATCCGCCCGCCAAGACCGGCAACAATCGTGCGGATGATGGTCAGCCCCAGGCCGGTGCCTTGCCCAGCGGGTTTTGTTGTGAAGAACGGCTCGAATATGTTCTCCATCAGGTCGCGCGACATACCCGTGCCGGTATCGGAGACAGCGATGCGAATAACATCTTCGGGCACTCCGGCCTCGTCGTGGAGCGGGGCTGATGCTCTTGCTACCTGTACGGCGATTGCTCCGCCGCCGGGCATTGCGTCACGCGCGTTCAGGATAAGGTTAAGCAGCACCTGTTGAATTTCGTTTGCGTCCGCATTGACCACAAAACTGCCGGAGCCCACGGTCGACGACAGCGCCACCTTGGGTCCCAGGATTCGCTTCACGGCCTTCACCTGCTTTTGCACGAGCGTCGAAACGTCGACCAGATCTTTACGTCCCGGCGCCTTATGAGTGAACGACAGCAGTTGCCGCGTCAGCGCCGCAGCTGAGGCCGCTGCGTCCTTGATGCTCGTTAGAGGGGCGACGGCGGCATTTTCCGGATCGAGTTCAACCGCGATCTCCTCCACACACCCCATAATGATCGTAAGCAGGGAATTGAAATCGTGGGCGATGGCCGCGCTCAGGCGGCCGACAGCAACCATCTTCTGATCTTCCCGAAGGTGCTGTTCCATCGAACGGCTCGCCCGGAGGTCACGGAGCGTGACGACAACGCCTACGAACTCGGTTGCAGTGCGGCTTACTGCAACCGTGCATTCCACCGGTATCTTAGGGGAAGGAATGATGGACGGGCCGCCGCCCGCTACCTGGCAGTCACAGCTCACCTTCATCACGGAGCCATGCAGGAGTCCCGTTCGGACCAGATCACCGATTGGGGTAGTCTCCCCTGGGCGCGTGAAGTTGATCACCCCCGTCAATGTCTGCCCCACGACGTACGACGAGTCCAGGCCAAGCAGCTTGGAGGCGGTCTCGTTGATGAATCGAATGCGGCCCTCGGCGTCAGTGACAAGCGTGGGATCCGCGATGGAAGAGAGCGTCGTTTCCAGCCATGCGCGCTCGCGCTGCAGTTGCTCCTCGATCTTATGCTTGTGCAGCGCCACTTCAATCGTTGTGGGGAGCTGAGTAGTGACCACCGGCTTCACCATGAAGCCGAATGGTTCGGCCAGCTTGGCGCGCTCAAGCGTGTTTCCGTCGCCGAAAGCGGTAAGGAAGATCACTGGGAGTCGGTAATTGTCGCGGATGACCTCCGCTGCGGCGATCCCATCCGCGGATCCCCGTAGCCGAATGTCCATCATCACGAGATCAGGACCCGTTTCCTCGATTTTTGTGAATGCGTCCGTGGCAGAATCCGCAATCGCAGTCACTTGGTAGCCAAGATTTAGCAGCCGGGTCTCGAGGTCTTCGGCGATGAGCGCTTCGTCCTCCACAATCATCACACGCGCTTTCGGGCACTCATTGACCATTCCGTTACCCCTTGCCTCCCGTGACTGAACGTCCAGATACGTCCATGCGGGCGCACTCCCGCGCACAGCCTGCTACGGACATTTGTGATTGAAATTGAGTAGTGCTGGGGGCGTGAGAATCGTCTCAAGCGAACAGTGAGAACGATTTCTTATCAGGGGTGTACAAGACCGCGCCGGCGCGGCACTCCGTATCCGCAATCGGTAAGGGTTCAGGGAACCCCTCTCTCCGAGCACGCGACTCAACAGCGATGCTCCTATACCGAATAGCCGAGCCGTTGCATCATGGGTGCATTCGCCTCAACAATCCGCATGGACTGCTCTGGCGACAGTTCATCGCGCCACGAACCTGCCTCGCCACGGCGAAAGAACGTTACCGACGGGAGCCAGCGTTCGCGAAAGCCACTACGCTGTTCCTGTGCGCGCAGCTCTCGAATGTCGGAGTGTTCCACGGCCGCGATCACCTGGTCACCACTCGCCTGCTCTCCCAGGAAGTCCAGCGCACGGCGGAATTCGCCAGTGGTATCCGACTTCAGGTCTTCAAACCGGATCAGGTGTACGGGAATGTCGGTTTGGTCCAGCCAACTCTGAACGTGCCCCGTCCAGCCGAGCAACTGCTGCCTCAGTTGCGTGCCTTGTCTGCGCGTGTGCTGGCCGAGACACGAGTCCGTCGAGTTGAGGCTGTCAATTGCCCGATCAATGTCCACGCCGCTGAAATGAGCCAGCGACACCGCCACATCCCGCGGATCACGAACGATGTAGATGGCGCCCCGGGCAGTCCGACCGGCAAAAAGCGGCTGGCCGTCAATCGCCCTGGTGTATCCACAGTGGACCTTCTGGTACACCCGGCTGCCCACCTCAGCGGCCAGGGCGTCCAAAGCGGGCGGTCGAAGCCGGTCGATTTCTTCCGGCGTCAGCAGACCTGAAGCGATCATCGTCACATCGTCAAACGAGTGACGCGCCATCAGGTTCGGACCCAATCCAAGCGGACCATTGATGTCCAGCGCCTCGCGACGACCGGCTTTCAGGTTGGCCAAAAGAAAGCGAAACCAAGTGTTCCCCGATTTCGGAAACGAACTGAGCCAGATTATCTCACCGGAGGTCATGGCCGGCCCCGCGCCAGTGTGCATCGAGCATTGAAAGGCACTCGTCTGCGGCATCAAACGGAACTTGCCGGGTTAACGAGTAGGCGTGTATGTGGCGCGTCAACGCGCTGCACCCTGTGAACCACGTGGCCTCCTGATCCATTGCGGCTGGAAGGCGAGGACGGTACGCGGTTGCACGGAGGGATCTGGCCGTGTCCACTGAACTCAACCGTTCGATATGCGTTGGTTCCTGGGATCGGATTTCCCGAAGGAAGAACACCTCACCGACTGGATACCGTGCCTGCGGCGCTGGGTTTGGAGGGTTGACCCAATATTTCTCAATGCCCTCGCGAACAGCCGGCCCGCGGTACTCGGTCAGCGACAATCGTTCCACCGCGTCAGCCCAGAGCTTCAGCCGGCGTCCGTCAGGGACAATAAACGGGACACCGTCGTGGAACTGGACGACGGCAATGTCGTCCGTAATGAATGAACGGCCGCTTTGGCAGAGCGCCGCGACGAGAGAAGACTTGCCCGCCCCCGAGTGCCCGCAGAACAGCGCGGCTTTGCCATCCACGACGACAGCGCCCGCGTGCAGAACAAGGAGCCCGCGCTGGTGCAACAGCGCACCCATTGCCGAGCCCATCACAAAGATCGACAACTCGGCGTCGGAGCGTCCCGGCGCCGGTTCGAACACAATCCTGCTTCCATCGGAGATCAGAAAACGCGCAACACCCGGCACCTGCAGCAGAACTCGAGACGTCGCAACCTGCCATGTGGGCCCGGATCGTGTTGCGTTTTGTAGCTCATGCGGAACCTCTCCTCGCTGCACGATTGCGTCAGGCGCCGCGCTGAAGCCGGACAGCGGCGCGGCGCCTGGCAACTCAAGTCCCGCGGCAACGTTCATCCCGCACATGCGGTAGTAGTTCATAGTCGTTTAGGCTCCGGCTTCCACCCATCGGATGAATTCACCCACGTAAATTCCACGGCAGAAGGCCATCCGATATTCGGCCTCGGCGGCCGCCGTGTTCCAGCCTCTCTGCGGCCACGAATCGATACATTGCCGCATGCGTCGCAGGTCCAGACAGCGTCTGGCTATCGGCGACTGTTCAAGGGAGGACACCGTCTCGCCGAACCGCTCGCGATACGGTGCGACACGGAGGTACCAATCGGCCCCGACCAGCCCTTTACGCGGAGCATTCAGGACATCGGGCGATAACCGGTCCTGCATTGCTCGGCGCAACAACCAGCGGGTCTGGCCGTTTCCAAGAAACTGCTCATCGGGAATGCCCAGACAGAACTCGATCAGCCGGCGGTCCGTCGTCGGGTCACGAAAATCAACCCCGCTAACGCACCTGCCGACAGAGGCCGCTCCGCCCACATCGACGCGCAGCAGATTCGCGGACCGCAGGCTTCTGCCGTTCATCCAAGGCCGATCTTCGGTGCTCCAGTTGGATGCGGTTGCGAGGGCTTTGACCGTTCCGGAAGCCATCAGTTCGGGATTGATCATCGAGAATTTCTTTAGCGTGCCAAACCGGGCTGGGTTCCTCTTCTGCATCCATTGCAGCACCGGAAGTGGCACGTACGGGGCCAGGCTAAGTGCCAGGAGTCGCCGCCAGCTTTGCTGCTGCGGTCCACGGTGCAAAGCTCTCGCCTCAGCTTGCCACCTCAGCCACCGGCCACGCCGGATCCACCCTGCGAGTGACGGTAGTCCGTTGTAGCTGATGGTCATGTTCCCCCCAACGCCGGTGAGAGCGACCGTAACGCCCATCGCTCGATGCGCTTCGGACATCGCATGAGCATTCGGGAGCATGCAGATGTGGCTGCCCGGAGTCTCGCTCCATGTGCGCTGCGTGGGTGTGAGATCCAGCGGACAAACGTCGGTGGGAGGAACCAATGTGTGCCGTACGTTTGGGTACATCGCAGCCACTGTGGCTGCAAGCGGACCTTCATTGCCGTTCCGACCATGCGGAGCCGATTCGTTGAAATGTGGTGAAGGTACCCCGGTAAAGGCGAGCAGTTCGCGACCACTCCCGGCAAGTAACCGAGCCGCTACCGCGGTGACCGTTGTACTGTCGAACCCTCCGCTCAGCATGCTGGCAATGGGACCGCGGCTCCTCAGACGCGCTCGAACGGACTCGTCCAGGACTTCCTGAAACGCCTGAACGTATTCTTCGTCGCGACGGAACCGAATCGTTCTAGCCTCAAGCGGGTTCCAGTACCGGCGCACCTTTACATTTGCCTGGTCGACAACTAGAACGCATCCCGGCGGGAGGCGTTGAATGCCCTCGAAAAAGCTTCGATCGCCGGTTTCCGGAATCAGGGCGAGCCGGGTAGCCAGCATGAATTCATCCAGGCGCCGCGGAACTTCGCCGAGGGCGTGCAGTCCTTTCGGGAAGGTTGCGAATGCAAACAGCGGAGCCCGATCAAAGTAGTGCAGGGCGCGGCGGCCTAATGGATCCCGTGCGCAAAACAGTCTACGGCGACGCTGATCCCAGATTACGAACGCAAATTCACCGACTAGACGATGAACGCAGTCTTCCTCCCACCGCTTCCAGGCTGCAAGCAGAAAATCTACGTCTGCGAATCCTTTGGCGACATGCTCACTGAGCCCGAGTTCGCGCCTGAGTTCGGCCCTGTTATCGAGACGAACATCGGCGATGAGAACTGTGTCGCTCGCGCCATCGTAGAGAGGCTGGCGGTCAAAGTCATCCTCCGGAAGGCTGAGGGCAATGGCGCCGCCCACCGCCACGTTTCCGTCGCGATTGTGCCAACACGCCGTACGATCGGGACCGTACGCGGCCAGAGCCGATTCCATTCGCCGGACTTCACGGCTCGCGGAAGGGCTGCCGTCTCGCCGCCAGAGGCCCCAGATGGTAGTCATTGCGGCAAGTTCTCCGTGGGACTAACAAAGGGATACTCAACGACGCGGGTAAACTCCGGGGCTCTTTCGGCGCCGACCACGATGCGATCGCCGACCCGAAGCCACGCATGCGCCGACAGCAGTTGACTACCTGCTCTGCCTACTCCGAAACAAAGCACGGTGTCGATGCCGCGACGGGCCAACATCCACCGGGCCGCAATGGCCTGCGGAAGGCACACGGCCCTGGCTATCGGGGTGCGAGCTATCTTCGGTACCGCCCAGCGAACGGCGTCAATGCTCCGCTTCGCTTGTTCCGCGTTCGCCGATTCCGAACATCGCGGGCCTGAGATCACGAGGCGTGAGAAGGGCATACACGCGACAGCGCACCTCGCACACCAAAGACACAGGGCTGCTTCCCAGAGCCACGTCATACGCAGGAACGCCCGGCGTACACGGTTTAGCCGCATCGACTCAGGAGCCCAAGCCGCCGATTCCGCCGCTCTCTGTAAATCCGCCGTCGAGCTGACCAGAGTTCCCCGAGGCGGCGTTGCGAAGATAGCCTGATTCCAGGCGAGGAGCTGCATATCGGCCCGAGCGAGCGCCGGGAACGACCACTTCTAGCTCGCAGGCGGCGGTTTCTCTGGAGGATTTCGCCAGACCATGGGTCACAAGTCCCTGCAGGAACTCGACGACATCGCCTTCGATGTTGTCGGGGGAGACGCCATATTCGCTTGCCACTGCCATCGCGAGGTTATCCGCGTACGCTGCCTTCTCGAGACGGGACCATAGGAAAGATCCGGTTTCGCCAAGTCCAAAATACATGCCATCCGAGAGACGAAGGAGGAGCGTCTCGTCAACAAACTCGGTGCTGAGCACGTCAACGCTTCGCTGAAAGGAGATCTTGTGGGTATTCAACTATGCCTCTGTTAAGTGAAGAAGGAATCGGCAATTCCCGTCACGGTTCTGCGTCGCAGAAGGAGGTCCGCTGGGGCTGCTCTGTTATCTATCGACTTAGTGGGGGCTCGACCGATTTGTCTCAACGATTGCGCTTGGCCCGGCCGCGATTTACCGCGGCGTCCCTGCTACCCGACAGCAGAGCCGCGCGCGGTGGTTGAAGATCCTGTAAGGAGTGGTGTTCCTCTAACTCACCTACGCCCCACCTGCCCGTCCGAAACATCGGCAGCCTTCAGCATAACGGCTCGATGTGAGGACCAGCCATATTCCTCCGCAACCGCTCGCACGATCTCTCCTGCCACTCCGGCGCCGCTATCTCCGTTGGTCATCACCACCAATCCGTGCTTGCCGTTCTTATACAAGACGGCAAAGCAGCGATAGCCCACATTCGACCCATTGTGGCCGAAGCTTTCCGCCTGTCCCTCGCCTTCGATGCCAAAGCCCAGCGCGTATCCGTCCTTGACCGGCGTCAGCATCTCCTTCGTCACCGCCGGCGGCAATAGCTTCGACGTGTGTACCGCAATCAAGAATCGAGCCACATCCGTGGGTGTGGTCCAGAGCCCAGCCGCCGCCTGCTCGGGGTGAATGTGCCAGTCGCCTGCGATCGGTTCTCCTTTGCTGTTATGGCCGCGCGCGGCGGAAGCGATTGGCGGTTGATCGTACCCGCTATCCTTCATGTCGGCGGGATCCAGAACCAACTCCTTCACGGCTCTCGCGAATGGCTTGCCGGTGACATCTTCAATCAGCACCTGCAGCACCTGATACCCGCCTCCCGAATACCGAAAGATGGTACCCGGCTCGACGTTGACCACCACCGCCGCTGTATTCGCGGGAGGTCCGCCCTTCACGATCTGAACACCCGTTGGAATCTCCGCAGTCTTGGCATAACCAGGGAAGCCATGCACCGTCAATCCTGCCGTGTGACTCAGCAGTTGCCGCAGCGTGATTGGCTTGCCCCACTGGTTTTCGGGAACCTTCCACGACTTCAGCTTCTTGTTGACGTCCTCGTCCAGACTCAAATCGCCCCGCGCCACCAGCCGCAAAGCCGCAACTGCCGCTACCGGCTTGCTGATCGATGCCGCCTGAAACCGAGTCCGCACGCTCCAGCCCGCGCCGTAGGTCTTAGCCCAACTCAGCTTTCCGTCCTCCACCACAGCTACGCCGACGGCAGGCACGTTATGAAACTTCATTCGCTCTGCAATCGGCCACCGAGTCACCGACTGACCCTCGATGCGGACGCGCGGTGTAAGACCGCTTTCAATTTTTGCTACGCGTTCCTCTTTACTAGGAGCGGCAAGCAGGCACACGGTTGCCAAAGCGCCCAGCGCAACACCAGATCTCATGGCTTGTCATACGACCAAACGTGGCCGGGAGTTCAAGTAATCATTCCCGGAAACCGCTAAAAAGCGTAAGCGGACAGGCAACGAGTTTCCTAAGCCGACCAACGCCGTGAGACAATTCTCAAAACGGATGGACACCGCCTACGATCGAGTGCCGTATCCGACCGCCACCTACACACAGACCCACGTCAGACGGCTGGCTGCGATTGCCCGCCTCTTCGGCGTGAATGCGCCCGATGTCCGTACTTCGCGAGTCCTGGAAATCGGCTGCGGAGAGGGCGCCAATCTCATCAGCATGGCGGTCGATCTCCCCGATAGCCAATTCGTCGGCATCGACGTCTCGGAGACTGCCATCGCCCGTGCCAACGAGATGGCCGCACACGCAGGTGTCGAAAACGTCACCTTTCGTCACCTCGACGTGGCGGAGTTAATTGGCCGGCCGGGCGAATGCGATTACGTGATCGCGCACGGCGTCTTTTCGTGGGTGCCCCGCGACGTGCAGGACAAGATGCTCGACCTCTGCGAACGTGTTCTTGCCCCGACCGGGATCGCCTATATCAGCTACAACACCTATCCCGGCTGGCATGTGCGCGAAATGATGGCCGAGATGATGCGCTTCCACACCTCGGGCACGGAGGACCCGGAAACGGCGGTGAACGAAGGTCTCGGGCTCGTGCTCGCCGTGGGGAGAGCGCTAGGAGAAGACAATCCCTACGCCAAAGCCATCCTGGTGGAAATGGAGCGTGTAGCGCGGCGCAACAAAGTCGTCACCTTTCACGATGATCTGAGCCCGGAGATGAAGCCTCTGCTATTGTCCGAGTTCCTGAAGCGGGCACGCAGCCGTGGTTTGCAGTTCATGGCCGAGGCCGATTACACCACCATGGTGTACGACGACCTTCCGCAGGAAGCGCGGTCCGCCCTCGAAGAGATCCGGGACGACGCGCCGCGGCGTGAACAATACCTCGACTTCTTCAAGCTTCGAAAGATCCGCGAAACACTGCTCTGCCGCGCTGACCTTACCGTGCTTCCCGAAGCATCCAGCGGCGCCTTCGATGTGCTTTACTTCGGCGTCCCGCTCATGCCTGTGCGTCCGCCTGACTACACCAACGAAGATCCAGCCGAGTTCGTTGGCCAGAACAACATGGCCGTTACCGTGGCCCAGCCGCTGGTGAAAGCCGCCATCGCAACGCTTTGCGAAGCGTGGCCGTCGCGCTTGCGCTTCACCGAAATCCTGGAGAAGGCCGAAGCCAAGCTTCTGCTCCCGGAGCCGAACGGAACGGTCATGCTATCCGAACTGATCCTGAAGATGTACGGCGCCGGGCTGATGGAGGTCGACACTCACCCGTGGTCTTATCCAGCCGCCGTCACTGAGCGGCCTGCCGTCAGCAAACTCGCTCGCTTCCAAGCCAAGGCCGGAGCGCGCGTCACATCGTTACGGCACCAATCCGTGGATCTGGATGACGAGGCCGCCCGTCGGCTGGTCACGTTGCTGGACGGCAAGCGCGACAAGGCCGCCTTAATAGCCGATTCAGGATTGGACCCGGAGATGGTAGACGCGTTCCTGACGAAACTCCTCTCCTTGTCACTGCTGATCGCATGAAGTCCTATCGCAAGGAGCTGTGGTTCCAGGCGCCGACACGGCGAGCCTTCATCAACATCACGCGCGAAGTGGAAGAATGCCTGCGCGATAGCAAAGTCACCGAAGGCCTGGTATTAGTGAACGCCATGCACATCACCGCTTCGGTGTTCGTCAACGACAATGAATCCGGCCTTCACCACGATTACGAGAAATGGTTGGAAGCGCTCGCGCCGCACGAACCCGTCTCGCAATACCACCACAACCGAACCGGCGAGGACAATGCCGACGCCCACATGAAGCGCCAGATCATGGGACGCGAAGTGGTGGTCGCCATCACCGCCGGCAAGCTCGACTTCGGCCCATGGGAGCAGATCTTCTACGGCGAGTTCGACGGCCGCCGCCGCAAGCGCGTCCTGGTGAAAATCATCGGCGAGTAAGCCTTGCGCATCCGTACATGGCCGGCAAGCGTCTATGATGTTGATATGGATCGCTCCTGGCGCTTGCTGTCGGTGTGCGCCGCCGCCATTCTGCTGGCGGCAACCGCGACCAGCCAAGTCATTGAGTTTGAATCCGCAGGTCTGAAGTACCAAGCCCTCACCAAGGACGGGCTCACCATCATGGTGGCGCCGCTCAATGCCAGCGTCCGCGACTATACCGTGGTGCAGGTGGCAGTCTCCAATGGCGGTCGAAACACCCTGACATTGAAACCGGAAGATTTCACCTACCTGCCTGACGCCGGCATCGAGATACCCGCTTTGCCCGCTCGAACCGTAGTTTACTCCCTGATCGAGCGCGCCAGCAGGAGCGACGTCGTCAAACTCGTCGATGTTTACGAAGCCGGGTTGTACGGCAACATGCAGCCCCGGTCCACCAACGGCTTTGACTACCGCCGCCAAAACGCACTCACCGACTTCACCTCCACCCGCCTGAAAGCTGCCGCTACTGCGTCCGCCGTGGCCTTTGTGCAAACCAGGCTCGCCCCCGGACAGTCCACCGACGGCGCCGTGTTCTACGCGCTGCGCCGCAAACCCTTTGCTTCCGGTGTTCTGCGGGTGCGGGCAGGTGGATCTGTGTTCGAGTTTCCAGTGGTATCCTCTAATTAGGTTGATCCCTATCGACAATAAGGAGATTGCACGCCCGGCGGAGCATGCCACGGCCGAACAGGTCGTCGCATGGGCGGTCGACACATTCGGCGAACGCCTCGCCGTCGTCACCAGCTTCCAGTACGAGGGGATGGTGATTGTGGATATGGCTGCTCGGATTTCCCCCCAAGTCCGTGTGGTGACGTTAGATACCGGCCGTCTTCCGGCTGAAACCTACGACATGATGGAGATGGTCCGAGCCCGCTATGGGGTCCGAGTCGAGACCGTGTCGCCCGATGCTGCCGAGATCGAAAACATGGTCGCCAGGCATGGGCCGAACCTCTTTTACGAGTCGGTGGCGCATCGGACGGCATGCTGCCACTTCCGCAAGGTGCGTCCTTTAAACCGCAAGCTGGCCGGCTTCGACGCTTGGCTCACCGGGCTGCGTCGAACGCAGTCCGACACTCGCGGTTCGCTCCAGAAGGTCTCGGAAGATCAGGGTCGGCTCAAGATCAGTCCGCTGGCCGACTGGACTGCCGAAGACGTCGAGGCATACACGCAGCGTCGCGAGGTGCCGGTGCACCCGCTCTACGGCAAGGGCTACCGCAGCATCGGATGCGGCCCCTGCAGCCGCGCAACCGAGCCCGGCGAAGATGAACGAGCCGGCCGCTGGTGGTGGGAAACCGGCGCGGCCAAGGAATGCGGCCTGCACTTCACCCCGGATGGGCGCGCCGTCCGAGCGGTCGACGTACTCATTCGTGAGATCCTGGACGGCGCGAACCCGGCGTAAAGCTGCGGCGCAGATCGCGGCCGCGGCCATGCGATCCTGGAATTCTTCGCATGCAGCATAAAGGGTTCACCCTCTGGTTCACTGGCATGTCGGGAGCTGGAAAGAGCACGGTCAGCGAGCGCATCTTGGACCGGCTGAAGAACGCCGGCGCCAAAGTCGAGTTGCTTGACGGCGACGTGGTTCGCACACACCTTTCCAAGGGTCTCGGCTTCAGCAAGGAAGACCGGGACACCAACGTTCGCCGCATTGGCTTCGTTTCGCAACTTCTCAGCAGGAATGGGGTGATTGCCCTTGTGGCCGCCATCTCCCCCTATCGAGCAGTACGAGAGGAGGTCCGCGCCTCCATCGACAACTTCGTCGAGGTGTACGTCCACTGCCCGATCGAAGTCTTGGCCGAACGCGACGTAAAGGGACTGTACAAGAAAGCCCTGGCCGGCGAAATCCCGAGCTTCACCGGCGTTTCCGATCCCTACGAGCCCCCGGCCAGTCCGGAAGTGACAATCGACTCGTCCGCTGAACCCGTCGAAGCAAGCGTAGAAAAGGTCTGGAGCAAGCTCCAGCAGATGGGGCTCATCTCGTGATCGATCTTCACTCGCATACCACCGAATCGGACGGCTCCACCGAGCCGGCGGATTTGATCGAGGCGGCCCGCCGGATCCGCCTCGACGCCCTCGCCATCACCGATCACGACACGCTTTCCGGCTATCAGATCGCGAAACCTTTGGCCGAGGCGGCCGGTCTTCGCCTGATCTGCGGAATTGAACTGAGCACGAAGATTCACACGCCCGCCCGGAAGACCGTGCATCTGCTCGGCTACTTCCCGGATGCGGAGCCTACCTCTGAGTTCCTGCAATGGCTGCTAGGCATGCAGGCAGCGCGACGTGACCGCAATCACCGGCTCGCGGCCAGGCTGCAGTCGATGCGCGTGGACATCACCATCGAAGAGGTGGAAGCGCTCGGCCGGAGCATGGCCGGACGGCCCCACTTTGCCAAACTCATGGTTCAGAAAGGCTACGTTTCCAGCACAACGGACGCGTTTCGGCTGTACCTGGATGAATCGGCCCCCGGATACGTAGACCGCGAGGAGCCGACCCTTGCCGATGGAATCGCGCGTATCGCCTCGGCCGGCGGAATCAGTTCGGTGGCGCACCCGATTCGCTTGGGAAAGCGCAACTTAGCCGAGGAAGAAGAGTTGATTGCCAGCTTCGTAGCTTGGGGCCTGGACGCGATCGAAGCCTATCACTCGGACCATTCACCCGCCGATGTGAAACGTTATCTTGGGTATGCGGGCAAGTACGGACTGCGCGTCACGGGCGGTTCCGATTACCACGGCGACAATAAGCCCAATGTCCGGTTGGGAGGAGCCAACGTTCCTACGTCACTGCTCGACGAACTGAGGCGCTAGCACCATCGACTGTGAGCTTCCCGTTCAACGCCTCCGCGCGAACGGTCCCCAGTGCGACGACGTGATTGCGCGAAGGCGAGAAAGCCGCCGAGGTCACCACGCCCACCTCTTTTCCATCGGCGTTCACCTTCGCCCCTGGCGCCGGCGGCGAGTCGTGTTGAACATCGAGGGCGGCGATCATCTTGTTGACGTGCCCTCGCGAGCGAACCCGCTCCACGATCTCCTGCCCGATGTAGCACCCCTTGGCCGAATGCACCGCATGGGCGAGCGGCGTCTCCTGCGGCAGCGTCATCTCGCTGATGTCCACGCCGTACCTGGGCCGGCCATTCTCGATTCGCACCACGTCAGCGGTCGCAATGTCGGCATGCGGCACGCCCGCGCCCGTCAGGTGCGCGAGTACGCTTTCCCGTTGCTCCACCGGAAAGATGAACGAGTAGCCCGGCTGCCCCGTGTAGGTAACGTGCGCCACTTCGCAATGGGACCATTCGGCGAACGAAAATGGCAAATGCGCCGTGGGCACATCGAACCGCCGCAAGATCGCTTCGGCCTCCGGTCCTTCTATGTTGATGGTGCCGTAATCGTCCGTGAAGTCGTGCAGCGTCACGTCGTCCGCGATGATGAATTTGTCCAGGTGCTCAATTACCCGCTGCCGCGTCTCCGGTTCGGTGTCGATCAGCAGGTAATCCGGCATGCAGAAGATGTTAGCGTCGGCCAGAATCCTGCCCTGCGCGCTGAGGAAAAAAGCATAGCATCCGGACCCGGGAAGCAGGTTCTGGATGTGATTCGTGGTCATGCTGTGGAGCAGACGGACGCGATCGTCACCCGTGGCGCGAATCTTGCCACGGCCTGATAGATCGATCCATGCCGCCCCTTCATGAAGCGC